>JASHTH010000536.1 GCA_030040655.1 Acidobacteriaceae bacterium
CGCTGTTCGTCCTCGGCGGAGGGAGCAATCTGCTCGTCTCGGACTCGGGTTTCGACGGCCTCGTCCTCCACATCGCGCTGCGCGGCGTCGGCTCCTCCGACCTTCCCGGCCTGCCGCTTCGTCGCCTCTATGCTTGTGCCGCCGGCGAGAACTGGGATTCTTTGGTCGAACGCGCCGCTCGAGAGAACTGTGCCGGCATCGAGTGCATGGCCGGGATTCCGGGTACCGTCGGGGGAACCCCGGTGCAAAACGTCGGCGCCTATGGCCAGGAAGTAGCCTCGACAATCGCACTCGTGCGCGCCTTCGATCGCGTGGAACGCGCCTTCGTCGAATTCTCCGCCGTCGATTGCGGATTCGCCTATCGCCGCAGCCGCTTCAATTCCACCGATGCCGGCCGATTTATTGTCACTCGCGTCGATTATTCGCTCTCGGTAGGCGGCGCGCCGACCCTACACTACGCCGATCTGCAACGGGCATTTCCCGGTCGTTCGCGCAGCCGGCCTCAACCGTCGCTGGCCGAAGTCGCCGCAGCCGTCCGCAAGATTCGCCAATCGAAAGGCATGCTGCTTGTCGAGGGCGACCCGGACTGCCAGAGTGCCGGCAGCTTCTTCAAGAATCCCGTTATTTCTGAGGAACACGCGCGGCGTATTGCCGCTGCCGCGATGGAAGATCCTCCACGCTTTCCGGCTGGCGCAGAGAATTCGGGCATGGTCAAGCTCCCTGCGGCTTGGCTCATCGAGCAGGCCGGCTTTGCCAAAGGGTACGTGCGCGGGGCAGCAGCCATTTCCTCCCGCCACACGTTGTCGCTCATCAATCGCGGCGGAGCCAAAGCTGGCGAAATCCTTGCCCTTGCATCGGAGATCCGCTCCGCAGTCGATGCCCGCTTCGGCATTCATCTTGAAATGGAGCCGGTTCTGGTCGGCTTTCGATGATCTCCGGCGGCGTCCGCATCGTCTCCGATCAGGCTCTTCCCAGCCGCTCCATCAACCGCTCGCACTCCAGCGCCAGTACCCGCGTCGCCGGGCCGAGCGCGGTCAGTCGGCCTTCGCGCAACATCGCGACCTCGGCGCCAATGGCCAACGCGTCGGTGGCGTCGTGCGTCGCCATCACCGTTTGCACCTCGTTGGCGCCCACCCAGCGTTGCAGGCGCGCCAGCAGCGCATCGCTGGCCGCGCCGTCGAGCGCCGAGAACGGCTCGTCGAGCAGCAACAGGCGCGGCCGCGGAGCCATCGCCCGCGCCAAAGCGACGCGTTGCGCCTCGCCGCCCGAAAGATCGCGCGGCCGGCGCCCCGCAAGCTGCCGCGCGTCCACCAGCTCCAGCATCTCCTCCACGCGCGCCTGGCGGCGTTTCCGATCGAGTGCGGCCAACCCATAGGCCACGTTGGCCGCCACGCTCAGGTGCGGGAACAGCGCCGGTTGTTGCGCCACCATGGAAGTCTTGCGCCGGCCCGGCTTCACCCGCATGCCGCGCGCGGTGTCGCTCAGCAGCCGGCCGCGAAGCGCGATGCGCCCGCGCTGCGCGTCGTCCAGCCCGGCCAGCAACCGCAGCAAAGTGCTCTTGCCGGCGCCCGAGGGCCCAAAGATCACCGTCCACTCCGACTCGAAGACGCACTCTACCTGGAGGTGAAAACTGCCGCGCCATGCGTCGAAAGCCAATTCAAGCACGACGCCCTCCGCGCGACCACCCGCTTGCGTAGAGCGCCGTTAAGGCCACAACGCTCATGCCCAACAAAATCGCGGCCGTGCGATTCGCGGCAGCATAGTTGAATCCCTCCACCTGATCGTAGAGAGCGATGGAAAGCGTCCGCGTTGCGCCGGGAATGTCTCCGCCGAGCATCAGGACGACGCCGAACTCGCCCACCGTGTGCAGAAAGCTGAGCACTGAAGCGGTGACCAGCGAACGGCGCGCCAGGGGAACCAGCAGCGTCAGGACAAGGCGCAAGGGTCCCGCGCCGAGCAGGCGCGCCGCATCCACCAGCGCCGGCTCAACCGCCGCGAACCCGGCCACCATCGGCTGCACGGCAAAGGGCAGGCTGTAGATGACCGAACCCACGACCAGCCCGGAAAACGAGAATGCCAGCGGATGCCCGATGAGGGCAATGATCGCGCGTCCAATTGCGGTGCGTGGACCCAGCAGCACCAGCAGAAAGAATCCCAGCACCGTGGGAGGCAGCACCAGCGCCAACGCCGTGAGCGCCTCCAGCAGCGCAAGCCAACGGTTGCGTCCCAGCACCATGAAAGCCGCGAGCGGCACAGCAACTGCGAGGAGAATTGCCGTGGTCACCGCGGCGAGCTTCAAGGTGAGGGCGAAGGCCTGCCAATCCATGTAGAAATGAGTTTAATCGAAGGAATTCAGGCCGAATTCCCCGCCGGATTACTTCACCGCCGTCAGCCCGCTCTTGGCCAGCTCTGACTGCACCGGCGCGGAGAGGATGTAATCGATCAGCTTGTGCGCCGCCGCGCGTTGCTTGGTGCTGCTGACAATCACAACACCTTGCTCGATCGGCGGGTAGAGATCGCGCGGGATGACAAAGTAGTCGCCTGCTTCCGTCATCTGCGCGGTCACCGCCGAAGTCATCGAGATCAGCCCTGCGTCGGCGTTGCCCGAATAGGCGAACTGCGCCGCCTGTGCGATATTCTCGCCGGTCACAATGCGCGGCTTGAGACCGTCATAGAGGTGGAGACTGGTAAGTGCCGCGACCGCGGCCCGGCCGTAGGGCGCGCGCTCCGGATCGGCGATGGCCAGCCGCTTGAGCGTTGGGCTGCGCAGCAAGTCGATTGACGGCGCCGGCAGTGGCGCGCCCTTGCGTTCCCAAAGCACCAGTGTGCCCTTGGCGTAGAGAATCGCCGTCGTCGAATCCGCGCTTCCTGCCGCATCGGCCAGCCCGGCGTCGATGAGCCTCTTGGGAAAGCCCATGTCGGCGGAGAAAAACACGTCGAATGGCGCGCCATTCTGGATCTGCGTGGTCAGAACGGCCGACGATTTATATGTCGCTTCGGTTGCTATGCCGGTGGCCGCGTGAAACTGCTCGAGAATGGGCGGTAACACCGGCCCGAGATCGGCCGCGGCCGCCACGCGCAGCGGTGTCTGGGCACGAAGCGACGGCCCGGACACGGCGATGGCGAACCCGGCAATCAATCCGGGAATGACCGCGCCGCAAACTCTTCGCGTCCGCATGCCCCGCTTCCTCGCGGATGAGATGTGCCCGGCAGGTGCAATCCGTTCCTCAACAGCGATCCTTCGTTTCATACTGGTAGGCTAACATCAGCGATGAGCGATAATCTGCACCAGTTGCGCTGTTTCGGCTGCGGCGCGCGCATCTCCGGCGCCGAGGCGCAGCCCGACTTCCGCTGCGCGGCTTGCGGCGATCTGTTTGAGGTCGAGTATCCGGGTTGGCTCGAGCGCCACGGCCACGATCGCCCCAATCCGGGAGCGCTCAAGTGGCTGTGGCGCGAGCGGCGCTGCTCATCCGAGTCACTCGACAACTCCGGCGTCTGGCGCTTCCGCGAACTGCTTCCCATCCTTGAGAATTTCGGCCACGCCATCACCCTCCGCGAAGGCAATACGCCGCTCTATCACCTCACCCGCGCCGCCAATACGCTCGGCATCGACCAACTCTACGCCAAGCACCAGGGATTGAACCCCTCCGGCTCTTTCAAAGACACCGGCATGACCGCGGCGCTCAGCGTCGCCAAAGAGCGCGGATTCGAGTGGGTAGCATGCGCCTCGACTGGCAACACTTCGGCCTCCATGGCCGCCTACGCGGCACGCGCCGGCCTGCGCAGTCTGGTGCTGATTCCGGAAGGCAAGATCGCGTGGGGAAAGCTGGCTCAGGCGATGGATTACGGTGCCGTCACCTGCCAGCTGCAAACGGACTTCGATGGCTGCGTACGGGTGCTGGCCGAGATCGTCCGCATCGCCCCGGTCTATCTGCTCAACTCCGTCAATCCGTACCGCCTCGAAGGCCAAAAGACGCCGGCTTTCGAGATCGCCGAAGCCTTCGATTGGGTCATTCCCGATCACGTCATCGTTCCCGGCGGCAACCTCGCCAACAGCTCGGCACTCGGCAAGGGGTTTCGCGAGCTTGTCGAACTCGGCCTTGTCGCGCGCATGCCGCGCATCTCGGTCATCCAAGCTGCCGGCGCCAACCCGCTCGTCCGCAGTCTGGCCGAAACCCATGGCGCCAGCCTCACTTCGCTCGAAGCGCACACCCGGGCCTCCGCCATCCGCATCGGCAATCCCGCGTCGTGGCGCAAGGCCGTGCGCGTCATCCAGGAGACCTGCGGCTGGTGCCTCGATGTCACCGAAGCCGAAATCGCGATCGCCAAAGCCGAGTTGGGCGCTGAAGGCCTGGGCTGCGAGCCCGCGTCCGCTGTCACGCTCGCCGGCCTCAAAAAGCTCCGCGCATCCGCCAAGATCGGCGCCGCCGACTCCGTGGTTCTCATCCTCACCGGCCACACGCTGAAAGACGCCAACTACACGATCGACTTCCATCGTGGTTCCTTGCTTTCCGAACCGGAAGCCGAGGGCAGGGAAGCCGAGATCGATGCGCTTCGCCGCGATGCGCACGCTGTTGATGCGACGCCCCAGGCCGTACTCTCTGCTGTGAAGGGTCTTTCGCGATGAATCACCTGAGCGGAGACTTTGCCGCGCCGATGCGCCTTCGTTTGCCGGCAACCTCCGCCAACCTCGGTCCCGGCTTCGATGCTGCTGCCGTTGCCTTCAATCGCTATCTCGAAATCGAAGCCGAACCCGCACCCGATTTTTGCATCCGAGCCACCGGCCGCGACGCCGAGCGTTGCTCGCAGATCAATGACAACCTGATCCTCGAGGCCTACAAACGCATCCTCGGCCAGAGCGAACGTACTGTCGTCCCGCTCGCGCTGCGCATGGAGAACGGCATTCCTCTCGGCATGGGACTCGGCTCTTCAGCCGCGGGACGGCTGGCCGCAGTCGCGCTCGCGAACCACTTCGGCGAGTTGAGCTGGAGCTCGGAACGCATTCTCGAAGAAGCCTGTGCGCTCGAAGGTCACCCTGATAATGTCGCTGCCTGTTGGCTCGGCGGATTCGTGATCGCCAGCCGCGAAGGCCGGACTGTCCACGTCGCGCGCGTCACGCCTCCCGCAGGCTGGCGGCCGATCATCGTTCTGCCTGAAGAACCGCTAGCAACCACGAAGGCGCGCAATGTGTTGCCCAACGCCTATTCGCGCGACGATGTCGTCGCAAATCTGCAATCCGTCGGTTTGCTCGGCTTGGCCTTTGCCCAGAATCGCCCCGATCTGCTCCGACTGGCCATGCACGATCGCATCCACCAGCCCTATCGCGCCTCGATCTGCCCGCTTCTCGATCGCCTGCTTCCCCTCGCCGGCCAACATGGAATTTTGGGTGTTGCGCTCAGTGGCGCCGGCCCCTCGGTCCTTGTCGTCGCCGCTGACGACGCTGCGATGGAGCCGGCTTCCGGCGCCATTCGCAGTGCTCTCGTGAGCTTTCCCGGCTACGAGCTGCTCGCCTGCCGCTTCGAACGCCGCTCCGCTACGCGCGCATCGTGATCGCAATTCCCTACTCCGCACAGGTGGTAGGATCACAATCCCCGGGCGCGCCGATTCCCGCACTGTTTCAATGTGGGTAGGGCTCACAACCGCTTCGCCCGGCGAAACTCGCTTACCACTTCCGCCGGATCGCGATGCTGCCCGTCCACGGCTTCGTTCATCGTCCGCATATCGTCGGCGGTGATCTTTCCGGCCAGCGCGTCGAGCGCCACTTGAATTTGCGGCCAGCGCCGTAACGCCTCGTCGCGCACCAAGGGAACCGCCTGGTAGGGCGGGAAGTAGTGCCGAT
>JASHTH010000537.1 GCA_030040655.1 Acidobacteriaceae bacterium
ACAACGGCGAATATCTTCCCGTGCATACTACGTTCGATGTCTCGGCCGGCCATGCATTCGGCGAAAACTGGCGAGTCTCGGGGAATGTCCTCAACGTGACCAATCATCGAGTCCTGCTCGACAACTCGATCACCATCGGCGGATTCCATTACAACGATCCGCGCATGTTCTCGGCGGAGCTGAGGTACAGGTTTCACTTTTGAGATGGGGCAAGTCTGGGAACAAGTGTCACTGTACGGCTTTCGGTCTGCGAGTGAGGGCTTTGAAAGGGCACGACTTTACAGGCTGCGGAAAAACTCGCTCTGCGAGCAATTTTGAAAGGGCACGGCTTTAGCCGTGCCGAACAAATCCTTTGTTTTTGATTTTTCTCGCGGGCTTCAGCCCGCGAGAAACCGATCCTAGGAGTTTTTCCGCAACCCCTTTAGTCGTGCCGATCGTGGATCTCCATTTTTTTCTCGTGGGCCTCAGCCCGAGAACTGGTCACTTCAGGAAAAAAGTGCATCCCTCAGCGGCTAAAGCCGCACCCATTTCAGACCTGTTTTTTGGCACGGATGAATCCGTGCCCTTTCAAAGCACCACATTCACGCAACTTCGCGTTCACGCGCTTCCGGCGAGTTGGAGCACGTTCGCTTCCCGGCGCGGTAAGATAATCGATCATGCCCACCACATTCGAGAAACTGAATTTGAAAGACCAGCGCGAGATTGTCGTCCTCAACGCCCCGGCAAGCTTCGAGCCGGAGCTGAAATCGCTGAAGGGCGTCACCATCCATCGCAAGCTTGGTGCCGTCTCCGAGAGCGAATTCTCCCTGGTGTTCGTCTCGAGGAAGGCCGAAGTGGACCTGCTGGCCGGACCGATTGCCAAACTCGCCAAGGGCGACGCGATCGTGTGGTTCGCCTATCCCAAGGGCACGTCGAAGAAGTACAAGTGCGACTTCAACCGCGACAACGGCTGGGACAAATTGCGGGCGCTGGGGTGGGAGACAGTACGCGCGGTAGCGATCGACGAGGACTGGAGCGCGCTGCGATTCCGGCGGAACGAGTTTGTGAAGGCGCGGTGATTCAGATCTTGTTTGATCCCAGGTCCCAACACAGGGACCTCCACTCCAGCGACCAAGACCCGTCGCTGGACGCCCCGGGGCGCCCACATGTGTTGGAATACCTTATTCCGCTTGAAATAATCCCGGCAGCACCTCGCCTGCTTTGCCTTCCACGATTTGCGTAAACGCCGAAGCGTTCAGCGGCGCTTCGGGGCCAATGTAGATTCGGCGCGCGCCGGCCTGGCGCGCCCAGTGCACAAAATTCGCCGCCGGATACACCGAGCCGGAGGTGCCGACGACGATCATCACCGTGGAGTGGGCGATCTCGCGCTCGATGCGGTTCATCTCCAGCGGCATCTCGCCGAAGAAGACGATGTGCGGGCGAAGTCGCGCGCCGCACACGCAGCGGCCCACCTCGTCCAAGTTGCGATAGACGGCGCGATCCTCGACGGGTGCGCGGCCGCACTCGGCCTCGCAGCGCGATTTGGCCAGCTCGCCGTGCATGTGGATGAGGCGCACCGAGCCGGCGCGTTCGTGCAGATCGTCGACGTTCTGCGTGCAGAGCAAGAAACGATCGCCCAGCTTTTTTTCCAGATCGGCGAGCGCGATATGCGCCGGATTGGGCTGCGCCGCGCGGCAGCTTTGGCGCCGCTCGGAGTAAAACTTCCACACCAGCCAGGGATTGCGATCGAGCGCCTCGGGCGTGCAGACGTCTTCAATGCGGTGCCCTGCCCAAAGCCCGTCCGACGCGCGAAACGTCGGCAGGCCGCTCTCGGCGCTGATGCCCGCGCCGGTGAGAACGAAGACGCGGTCGGTGGAGGCAAGCGAGATTTGATTTCTCATTGTAGCCAAAGCTAACAGTTGACAGCATGCAGCTAACAGCGCAAAAACGGGGACTGCCGGCTGTCCGCTGACAGCTGCCCGCTGCCGTTACGGCTCCAGCAGAATCTTTCCCGTCGTCTTGCGATCGGCCAGATCGGCCTGCGCCTGCGCCGCCTCGGCGAGCGGATACATGTGCTCGGTGCGCAGCTTGAGCTCGCCTTTGGCGGCCCGGCCGAGCACCTCGCCGGAGCGCCACTCGAGCTCGGCGCGCGTGGCGATGTAATGCCACAGCGTGGGGCGGGTGATGAAAAGCGATCCTTTGCCGCTGAGCTGGATGAGATCGAAGAGCGGCACCGGTCCGCTGGACGCGCCGAAGAGCACCAGCATGCCGCGCGGGCGCAGGCAATTCAGGCTGGAGTCGAAGGTCGTTTTGCCCACGGAATCATAGACAACATCCACGCCTTTGCCGCCGGTGAGCCGCTTCACTTCGGCTTCGAAATTCTTCTCGGTGTAGAGAATTGTTTCGGCGGCGCCGGCCTCGCGCGAAAGCTCGGCCTTGGCTTTGGTGGAAACGGTCGTGATCACGCGAGCCCCGATCCGCGCCGCCATTTGTGTGAGCAGCAGACCAACGCCGCCCGCTCCGGCGTGCACGAGCGCGGTGTCGCCGGCCTTGAGAGGAAACGTGGAGTAGGCAAGATAGTGCGCGGTCATTCCCTGCAGCATGGCGGCGGCGGCCTGCTCCGGCATGAGGCCATCCGGCACTTTGACCAGTTGCGCCGCGGGAGCCAGCGCATATTCGGCATAGCTGCCCAGCACGCCGACCGAGGCGACGGAGTCGCCTGCTTTGAAGCCGTTCACGCCGGGGCCGAGCTCTTCCACCGTGCCGGCCGCTTCGCTGCCCAGCGTAAGCGGCAGCGATGCTTTGTACACGCCTTTGCGAAAGTAAATCTCAATAAAGTTGACGCCGGTGGCTTCGACGCGAATCAACACCTGCCCTGGTCCCGGCTGCGGGATGGGCAAATCGGCCAACTGCAGGACCTCCGGGCCGCCTGTCTCATGAATCTGGATGGCTTTCATCTCACGGCAAGGATGCACCTTGAGGGCCAGATGACGCAAGGGAATAGGGAAAAGGGATTAGGGAGTAAGAACATGAGAAAGTCCGAGCCTTCGGCGTACTGCGAGATCAATAATTTCCGTCGCGATCCTCGGAGAGAATGCCGGGCTCTTCCGGTGCGCGCAGGCGGACGAGGCGATCGATGGCGTACGGCGAGCGATTCTGCGAGGCGTAGTAGTGGCGCACCTGCAGCTCGCCGAGCAGGCCGATGGCGAGCATTTGGATTCCGGCGACGATGAGCACGGCGCCGATGACGAACATGGGTCCGTGCTGGTCCATCACGTTCTGCTCCGGGTGCATGATCTTGAGCGCGAGCAGGATCACCGAAACGATGCTGCCGGCCAGGATGCCCAGCGCGCCGAATCCGCCAAAGAAGTGCAGCGGGCGGCCCATGTATTTGAGCAGGAAACGAATGGTGAGCAGGTCGAAAAAGACGCGGAAGGTGCGGCCGATGCCGTAGTGGCTCTTGCCGCGCTCGCGATTCACGTTGCGAATCGGAATCTCGCAGATGGAGGCCCCGAACCAGCTTGCCAGCGCGGGAATGAAACGGTGCATCTCGCCATAGAGCGGGATGTTCTGGATTACTTCGCGGCGATAGGCCTTGAAGGTCGTGCCGAAGTCGTGAATGTCGACGCCGGAGAGCTTGGCCATGAGCCAGTTGGCGCAGCGCGACGGGATGCGTCGCATGACGAAGTTGTCGATGCGCTCCTTGCGCCAGCCGGAGACGACGTCGTAGCCTTCCTCGAGCCGCTCAATGAACGCCGGAATGTCGTTGGGATCGTGCTGCAGGTCGCCGTCCATGGCGAGAATGAACTCGCCCGATGCGTTGTCGAATCCGGCCGCCAGCGCCGAGGTTTGGCCGAAGTTGCGGCGCAGTTTGACCACGAGCACGCGACTGTCGACCGCGGCAATCTCTTCCAGGAGCTTGTAACTGCGGTCGCTCGATCCGTCGTCGACCAGCACCAGCTCGAAACTGTCGCCCACCTGCTCCATGACCTGTTTCAGGCGCGCATAGAGGGCGGTAACGTTTTCCTCTTCGTTGTGAAAGGGAACCACGATGGAGTACTTCGGCATACCGATAGTATAGACGCCGGCTGCGCTCCAATGGCTGCAAAACTTTGCGGCTGAAACGGTTACATCATGAGAAAAATCACAGAAAAGCCGTGAGAAACGCCGACAGCCGTTCTACCTCTCCAACTCGTCGAGCATCGACTGCATCTCGCTCAGGGCGTGCCGGTTGCCGGTGCGCGCGGCGCAGGCGATGCCGGCTTTCAGGCGCTCGATAGCTTCAAGGTTGCGTTCCGCTTTGGCCAGCGTCTGCGCCGCCATGAAATAGCCGGCCGTATAGTCGGGATCGTTGGCGATCAGTGTGTCGAATTCGGCGAGCGCCGCGTCGATCTCCCCGCGCTTAACCAGTTCCATGGCAATGCCGTAGCGAGCGAAGCTGCTCTTCGGGTCGAGGGCGAGAATCTCTTTCAATCCAGCGATCTTGTCCATCTGTGTTGGGTCCTGGCAGGCCTGCACCCTGGGCGATTTGCCGAATCGGTGGCGTTCGACCGTTTTAGGAAATAGTGCACCGTCTCTTGCGATGCCCAAGGTCGCCGCTTCTTCCACCCCAGCCACGAAGACCCTGTCGCTGGGGGCCCGGTTTAAGGTCGCGTCGACTCGTCGATTGCGGCTTCGGATACAGAATTTCCTAAAGCGGTATAGCTGAAACGGGAACAGTGTACCTTGGAAGTTAGCGGGCTGTCTGTGTCCATTGTAGCTGCTGCCGGCCCGACTCGGAATGGGGAAAATGGCAGAGAAGAATTGGAGCGGGGAATTCCATGAGTTCCGTTGAAAGCAGTGCGGGCTTCCGCACCGTTGCGGAATCGCAGTCGGAGATGACCGAGATTGTGCTGCCCAACGACGCCAATGTCCTGGGCAACCTGCTGGGTGGGCGGCTGATGCACTTTATCGACCTGACCGGCGCACTGGCCGCGTACCGCCACTCGCGCACGCACGTGGTGACGGCGGCCATGGATCACATCGATTTCATCCAGCCCGTGCACGTCGGCGACCTGCTCAATCTCCGATCAAGCGTGAACCGCGCTTTTACCACCTCGATGGAAGTGGGCGTGAAAGTTTGGGTGGAGAATGCGCAAACCTCTACCATGCTGCACGTGGCCAGCGCCTATCTTGTCTTCGTCGCTATCGACCAGAACGGCCGCCGGGTGCGCGTGCCGGAGCTGAAACCCATCAGCGCCGACGAGCAGCGCCGCTACGCTGACGCGCTGCTGCGGCGCGAGCACCGCGAAGCCGAGGCCGCGCGACGCAAGAAGGCGCAAATCATCGCCGCGGCGATCGACGCGGCTGCCGCCGACGAAGCGGCGGCGTACAATCCGTGACTGCACACCTGCGGCCCACGCGCCCGGTTGGCAGAACCAATTTCGAGATCCATGAGGGTTTTGCATTTATTGCCAGAACAGTCTGCGGAATTTCCGCGCCGCATCGTGTGTCTCACCGACGAGACCGTCGAGACGCTCTACTTGCTGGGCGAGCAGGACCGCATCGTGGGAGTGACTGGCTATGCGACACGCCCGCCGGAAGTGCGAACAAAGCCGCGCGTCTCCGCTTTCAGCAGCGCAAAATTCGATGCCATTCTGGGACTGAAACCCGACCTCGTGCTGGCGTTTTCCGATGTGCAGGCAGAAATTACGCGCGAACTGGTTTCGCTCGGCGTGACGGTACTGAACTTCAATCAGCGAACCATTGCGGGGATCATCGACATGATCTGTGCCCTGGCGCGGCTAGTCGGCAAGCCATCGGAAGGAGAAGCGTTGGTCGAGAGCTTCACGCGCGGGCTCGACGAGATCGCTGAAGCCGCCAGGCAGTTCCCTCGTCGGCCGCGAGTTTACTTCGAAGAATGGAATGACCCGCTGATCAGCGGGATCGGCTGGGTGGAGGAGCTGATCGAGATCGCCGGCGGCGCGCCAATCTTTCCCGAGCTGCGCCGGTGCGGCAAAGCGAAGGACCGCGTGGTGAATCCGGCTGAAGTCTTGGCGCGCGATCCCGAGGTGATCCTGGCGTCGTGGTGCGGCAGGAAGGTGAACAAGGAAAAGATCGCTGCGCGGCCGGGCTGGTCGTCCATCCGCGCCATACGCGAAGGCCAAGTTTACGAAATCAAATCGGCGATCATTCTGCAGCCCGGTCCTGCTGCGCTCACCGATGGCGTGCGAAGGATTCACTCGATTCTTGGGCGTGTCGTCGGCCGCGGCGTCTGAGCGCCGCGCAAAGAAACGTCTAAGTAACACGAGGGTTCGAAAGGGCACGGCTTCAGCCGTGCCGCAAGCGGTGCAGAAAAACCAACATGGCTTTAGCCACTGAGGGAAACCTCAGGCCGTAATCGGAGCTTGCCCATCCCAGCAACCGGCGCAACACGCGCGGCTCCGGTAAAATCGAAGATGACGCGAGCGGCGGAAATTGCGCTTCCACGCGAGGTATCGCGTACTTCCCCAATGCAGTCCGGTGCAGGCTGAGAAGCGCGAGTTTGCGAGAAGGAGTACACAGAATTTATGGCTCACGGACATGCCATGCCTGCCCCGGTGGCTTTGCCGGGGGTGTCGAAGATCGTTGCCATCGGTTCGGGCAAGGGTGGAGTTGGCAAGACCA
>JASHTH010000538.1 GCA_030040655.1 Acidobacteriaceae bacterium
CACGACGAACCCTTTGGCTGCGGTGACGGGCGCGTTGCTTAGAATTGCCTTTCCACCCGAGAGCGGCGCCGTGCCGAGAGTGGTCGAGCCCCGCTTGAAGGTCACGCTTCCCGTGATGGTTCCTGCCGTCGCGGAGCTGACCTTGGCGGTGAGGGTTGTTACGCCGCCGAGGGCGACTGTGGCCGGCGAGGGAGTGAGAGTCGTGGTGGTCACGGCTTGCACCTCGGACTGAATGGCCAGCTCGAAGATGGTTCCGCAACCGATGGAGCCGGTGCCGAGCATATCGTTGCAAGCTGTGGGCGTGTTTCCTCCCTCCGTGGTAATCCCGTAAATGTTGCCGAGCGAGTCGAGCAGCACGCCGCCTGGTTCATCTCCGTCGGTTCCGGAGAAGTTGTGCAGTATGGTTTTCTTTCCTGAGGCCAGCTTGAAGACCGTCCCGCAGCCGTTGCTGCAGGCTGTGTTTCCGCCCTGTTTGGTCACGCCAAAAAGATTGCCTTGTTCGTCCACGGCAAAGCCACCCGGCAAACTTCCGTCAGCTCCGCCCTCAAAGGTGTAAAGCACAGTCTCGTCTCCGGTTGCAATGTTCACCTGGTAGATGACTCCGTAGCCGCTGCCGCCTTCCTTGGTGACGCCGATCAGGCTTTCCGGTTCCAGTTCCAGTTGCGCACCGCGAGGACTGCCTCCGTCGCTGCCGCCCGTGAAGCTGTAGACAACATTTTCCGCCTTGGTATTGGTGTTGATTTTGAAAACAGTTCCCGCCCCGTACTTTCCGCCGCCGCGGGTGGTCCCGTAGAGCATGCCGCCGCTGTCGACCCCGATGGCGAGAACCGAGCCTCCTCCGTCTGAACCGCCGGTGAAGGCATAAAGCACACTCTCATTACCAGTCGTCTTATCGATTTCGAAAATCAGTCCGTTACCCCCGCCGGTATCGGCGCTGCCGTAGAGATTTCCTGCCGAGTCGATAACCACCGACCCGGGGCTTCCACCGATTCCATCGGAGCCGCCGGGGAATTGATACAGGACCTTGATCTGCTTGGTGGTGGGATTCAGCTTGTAGACGACTCCGCAACCGTTCGCCGAGCAGCTGAAATCGCCGCCGTACTCGGTCGTGCCATAGATGTTCCCGGCCGAATCCAGCGCCAGGCTGCTGAACGGCATTGCCCCGTCCGTGCCTGTGAACGTATATACCGGCGTCCAGGCACCGCTGCTGTCGAGCGAGTAGAACATTCCGCAGCCCGTGGAATAGCACGAAGTGTCGCCGCCGAAATACGTGGCGACGTAGGTCGTGCCGCTCGTGTTTCGGATGCCTCCCATTGGCGTCGCGCCGCCCGCGCTTCCGCCCTGGAACTTGTAGAGGGTTTCGAATTGATAGGTTGTTTGAGCTTTAGCCGCCACTGGACCCAGAACGCCCAGTGCCAGCATTGCTGCCAGGACTGTCACGAGGCCTTTCGCATGATCGCTGGCCGCGAAAACGCAAGTCGAAGATTCGCCCAAACTGCTCCCCAAACTGCTCATAGATGCGCTCCCTGTATGGAAATTCCCCGGCAGGAACCACCGCGGTCCTTGCAGACCGTGAACCGATGTGCCGTGGGTGTGCTATCACGCGCCGCCAGGTTGGCACTGTGAACGCGGTCACACAGCATGGGTCATACGCTGCATTGGCTTTCACGCAGGAGCAGATTCGCAAGGTGCTTGTCGAATCTGGAGGTCGCCTTCGAGTCCGTAGAGGGCGCACTGCGGACTTCTCTCGCGGGGTCGCGAATTTGCTGGGCTCGTTTTCGTCCAATGCGCCGGCGGCTGGCGCCGTGCGGATGACGAGGAGGCGCTATCGATCCCGCCTCCCCGGAACGGATCGGTAAAGGTGGTCTAAGCCTAGCCCGTCACCAGGGCGATGGCAAAACCGTCATAACCTTTGCTGCCGACGGTTTGCAAGGCTGTCGCGGTAAGGCGCGGCTCTGCGGCCAGCATCTCGAACAGCCGGCGCGTTCCCGTGATATCGGGATCCTTGCTCCCATCCTCGACGATGTACCCATCGCGCACCACATTGTCCACAACGATCACGCCACCCGGCCTCGCGTGGCGCACTGCCCAAGCCAAATAGCTGGGCCCGTTGGACTTGTCCGCATCGATGAACACCAGGTCGAATGGATCCGGCTGACGGTCAAGTTCGCCAAGCAGATCGAGAGCACGCCCTACGCGAATCTCGACAAGGTGCGCCACTCCGGCCCGTTCAAGATTCGCTCGCGCAATCTCGGCATGCTTGGGCTCGAGCTCCAGCGTGATCAGCCGACCATCGGTGGGCAGCGCGCGCGCCAGCCAGATGGTGCTGTATCCGCCCAAGGTGCCGATCTCCAGAATTCGACGCGCACCAACCAACCGCGCCAGCAGATGCAGCAGCTTGCCTTCGGCCGCCGTGACGTCAATCGATGGCAGCCCGGCGGATAGGTTGGCGTCGCGTGCGGCTTCGAGCACGGGATCCGGCGGAATCACGTGGGTGGCAATATATTGCTCCACGGCGACCCACCGCTCCTGAGGAGGAGTCTTCTCCATTTTTTCTCCATTTGCGGGATTGGGGATCGAGCCTGCCCGGAGCAAGAAGTGCCTACGCAGCCGGGCCGTTCTCATCATAGCTGTTCGTCACAAACTTCCCTGCATACCTTGACGATCTACAAAGCGGTTGTAGATAATCTAGGCATGGGGAAACCAAGCGATCTCGTTCAAGGAACACTCGACCTTCTCATCCTCAAGACCATCGCGCTGGAGCCGATGCACGGTTGGGCGATCGCCAAGCGCATTCAGCAGCTCTCCAATGAAGTCCTTCAGGTGCAGCAGGGCTCGCTTTACCCGGCGCTGCACCGGCTCGAGCAGCAAGGCTGGATCAAGGCCAAATGGATGGAGAGCGAAACCGGGCGACAGGCCAAGTTTTACTCGCTCACCGGCGCGGGCCGCGCGCAGATGGAGAAAGAAAGCGCGAATTGGAGCCGGCTATCGACGGCGATCAATCTCGTCGTAAGCGAAGCGTGAGACGAGCGAAGGGTCCAGCGTCCGGGGTACGAGAGACGAGAGACCGAGGGAACAGGAAATAGCGCTCGATGATTCGCTGCAGGGCCTGATGGCGGGTAGCCGAGAGCTGGGAGTTAAAAGCTGAGAGCTGCTTTTTGGGGGTTCGCGATGCGGTGGCTCAATCGATTGTCGATGAGTTTGCGGACGCTCCTCCGGCGCGGCGATGCTTCGGCGCGACTCGACGAGGAGCTTCACTTTCACCTCGAGCGCCA
>JASHTH010000539.1 GCA_030040655.1 Acidobacteriaceae bacterium
GCCTGCCCAATTACGGCTCGAAGATGGGCATCGACGCCACGCGCAAATGGAAGGCCGAGGGATTCGATCGCCCCTGGCCGGCGGCGATCGAGATGGACCGCGCGACGAAGGCGAAGATCGACGCGATATGGGGAAAGCTGGGACTTTAGAAATTCGCCGAGAGCACCGCACGCCTAAATTCGTAACCGTGGACGGAAGCTTGGCAGACCCGAACCGGAACACTACAAATATTTGGGGAACTGCCTCTTGTGAGAATTAGCCTTTTGGGAAACGACAATGGCGATTCCTGATTGGTTCGACTTGATGGCGGGCGGCGCATCGATTGTGGGACTCGGCTATGCCTGGTGGGCCAGCCGCCAGGCAACCGGGGCGAAAGCAGCGGCAGAAGCCGCGCGACGAGCCGTCTACCACCGTAATGCTGCTGACGAAGTCGCACGTCTCACCCGGATCGCAGAAGGAATCCTAACTGCAATCGAGTCTGAGCAGTACAGCCTAGCGAGCTATCACTCCCGCGACTTCATCGCGCTTGCTCCGAGGATTCGCCAAGATCATGATTCATGGCTTGGGGCCAATGGCGTTAAACTGGAGGTTGCAATCGGATTGGCGCGTGAAATAGCGCAACACCTCTTGACTGGAGTTGGCCAGTCCGACCTTGAAGGCGCAAGGCGAGTTGTGGTAGAGATGAGCAGCCTCGAAGGCGTGTTGCGAAGAAATGTCAGGGAGGGGAGATGAGCTCCGAGAGCGCCGCAATCCGGCTCGCTGGAAAGCTGCTGCAATTGACCGAGGCTGGAAAGATCAGGTGGGTCGACGCAGGGAGGCTCGGGCCCTGGGGTACTTGGCCAGGTCAGGTCTTCAAATCGGAGGTTGAAGATGCATCCTTTGCCCAAATCGCCGAGGTGCCCGTTCCAAACTCTTCGATCGCCTCGTACTACTTTGGGGTTGCAGAGGGAGAGCCCGAGATTTCAGAGTTGGCCGCGGGGGGGAAAGAAATCTTGAAAGCCTTTGCAGAGGGTTTCCCAGCTGAGCCCAGTGAAGAGAATCGACAGTTGCTCGACACGCTGAAGAGGTTGTACATGGCAGCGCGCGACAATGCATGGGGAGCCCGGCAAAAGGTCGAGAGGTTTGAGCAGCTCCTGGAACGGATGGGTTGACCTTGTGGCGACATATTTCTGTTCTCCTTCTGTTGACATCGTTTTCACTTGAAACGAAGGGAGCAGCTCAGTCCAATTTTGGTACTGACCTCCAGGGCAATCCCGTACCTACTCTCATCGTCCCGAACACTCGTCTCGTGGTTCTTGTTTTCGCGGCCAGCGACTGTCCGATCTCGAACCGCTACGTGCCGGAGATTGCACGTTTAAATGGTGAGTTTTCTCCGCGCGGCGTGCGCTTCTGGTGGGTGTTTCCCAACCCTGGAGACACCGCTTCGGTTGTGGCGCGGCATAACCGCGAATTCTCTATCGGCGAAGATACGGTGCTGGACGCCGGCCAGAAATTGGTGCGGCTCGCTCAGGTTGACGTCACTCCCGAGGCCGCGGTCTTTGCCGTTGCCGGCGGATCGCTGAGCGAGCTCTATCGCGGCCGAATCGACGACCGCTATCTTTCCATTGGAAGCGAGCGTCCGCAACCCAGCGTGCACGATCTTGAGGCTGCCATCGAGGCAGCTCTTGCCGGCAAGCCGATTCCAAAGCCGCTCGGCCCACCGGTCGGCTGCTCCATCGTTGCTCTCGGCAAATGAAGCTGCTTCGAGCCATCGCGGTGGCACCGGCGCTTGGCGCCCTCCTCTTCGTGTTGACTCACGCGCCTGAGACTGTCGTTCACGCAATCGCAGTACCGGCGGCCGGCGTGGCTGCATTTCGCGCTGCGCAAGCCGACAGCGCCGCAACGCAACCCGCGTCGAAATCCAGCGACGCTCCGCCCACCTGGAGCCGCGACATCGCGCCGATTCTTTATGGACATTGCACCGCCTGTCATCATCCCGACGGCGCCGGACCATTCAGCCTGCTCACGTACGACGACGCCCGGCGCTGGGGGCCGCAAGTCCTCACCGTCACGCAATCGCGATTCATGCCGCCCTGGCTGCCCGAGCCCGGATATGGCGACTTTGCCGATGTCCGCCGCCTGAGCGATCACGACCGCGACCTCATCCAGCTCTGGGTCGGCGCCAGGATGCCCGAGGGCGACCCCCCCGCGGCGCCGGCGCCGCCGCATTACGACAACGGATGGGTGATGGGCAAGCCCGACCTGATTCTGAAATTCGCGCGGGCGTGGACGCTTCCGGCGGGCGGCACTGATGTCTACCGCAACTTCATCCTGCCGTATCCGCTCGCGCAAACGCATTACATCCGGGCAATGGAAATCCGCCCCGGCGCGCCGCAGATCGTGCACCACGCCAACATCACCATCGACCGCAGCGCCGCCATGCGCCGGCAGAACGCCGCGACCTGGCAGAATGGCATTCCCGGCATGGATGAATACGTGGATGCCGGCGACACGTTCGATCCCGACAGTCATTTTCTTTTCTGGAAGCCCGATACCCCAGCGCTGGTGGAACCGGAAGGGATGCCATGGCGGCTCGATCCCGGCAACGACCTGATCCTGAACATGCACCTCAAGCCGAGCGGCAAGCCGGAGACGATCGATGCCGAAGTCGGCCTGTACTTCACTTCCGCTCCGCCCACCAAGCAGCCCATGCTGGTTGCGCTCGAGCGCGACGATCAACTCGACATTCCCGCCGGAGACGCGAACTTTGTGATCGAGGACTCGCTCACGCTGCCGGTGGACGTCGAGGTGCTGGGCGTCTATCCGCACGCGCATTACCTGGGGCACGATCTGAAGGGCTGGGCGATTCTGCCCTCGGGCGAGAAGAAATGGCTGGTGTGGATTCGCGACTGGGACATTGACCGCCAGTCGATCTACCGCTATCGCGGGCCCATCTTGCTGCCCAAGGGAACCGTGCTGCACATGCGCTATAGCTACGACAACTCCGCGGCCAACGTGCATAACCCGCACTCGCCTCCGGTGCGCGTGCGCGCCGGCAACCGGTCGGAAGACGAGATGGGGCACTTATGGCTGCAGCTTTTGCCGGTAAACGCACCCGCCGGCGGGCCCGATCCCCGCCTGCTGCTGGAAGAAGCGTGGATGCGCAACCGCGTGCGCAAAACACCCGACGACAGCATCAGCCTTTACAATCTGGCGGCAGCGCTGGCGGGCGAAGGGAAATATGTCGAGGCGGTTGCTGATTTCGAGCATATTCTGCGGCTGTCCCCCAACGACGAGCGGACGCTGACGGCGCTGGGCGTGGCTTTGGATGGCGAAGGAGAATGGCGGCGCGCCGAACAGAGCTTTCGCGCCGCGATCGCCGCCGATGCGTCTGCCTGCTATGCCCGCTTCGATCTAGCCAGCCTCGAATTGCGCCACCAGGAATGGAAAAACGCGGAGGCGGATTTTCGCGCGCAGCAGGTTGCGTGTCCCGAGGATGCCGAGACCCATGCCGACCTTGGCACAACGCTTGCCGACGAAGGTCGGAACGACGAGTCCGCGCAGGAATTCCGGCGCGCTCTTGCGCTCGACGGCAACAACGTTGCCGCGCTCATCGGGTTGGGCACAATCGAGACCGAAGAGGGAGAGAACAGCGAAGCCGTTATGCAACTCGCCGCGGCAGTTCGCCTTGCTCCCTCATCGTCCGACGCGCATACGGCGCTCGCTCGCGCTTATGCGCAAGCGGGCAATGTCACGGATGCCCTGGCGGAGCTGCGCACCGCGTCGCATTTGAAGCCCGAAGACCCTGAACTGCACTCGGCGCTGGCACAGGTCCTGGCCTCGACCGGCAATGTGCAGGAGGCCATCGCCGAACAGCGCGCGGCGCTCAAATTACTCGAAGACGATCCCGACGGCTGGAACAACCTGGGAGTGCTGGAGGAGCGTACGGGCCAGAAGGCGTCGGCACGCGCCGATTTCGAGCACGCGCTGCAGCTCAAGCCCGATCACACGCAGGCGAAAGCCAATCTTGCGCGCCTGGGCTCTATCAATTGAAACGTTCGGTGGCATCGGCCAATCCTTCCATCGCTGCATTTGATATACCTGAATTGATGCGCTTCGGCCTTCCCAGATGCCTGATGGCAGCCTATGTCTTCGCACTCATCTCCGCATCCGCCGCCGCGCAGGCTCCGGACAGTTTTCGCTGGATCGATTTTCACGCGCAGAGCGATCAGAACGTCGTGGTCTGGGTGACGCGCGCTCTGGCCGGCGAAAAGTGGACCGCCATCCGCGAGATCGGCGTGGAGTACGACGCGGCCCTCGCGATCACCACGCTGCGCGCCTCGCCGCAAGCTTCGCCCGGGGACGACACCTTCGCGGTTTGGAGCGTTTCGCTCACCAATCACGCTCTCACTCCGTTGCTGAAGGGCGTGAACCTGCGCCTGCTCGGCTGGATGATGTTGGCTCCGGGACGGCCGCGCGAGCTGGCCGTGTTTTACGACAACTGCGTGGACTGTCAACCGTCCACGTTTTTTACGGCGTTCCACTATGCGATGGAACAGCATGCATGGGCGGCGCGCTGGATGCACGGCGATCAAGGCGCGACCGTCTGGAGCACGAATACGCCCGCGCAAATCGATTTGACGCAGGTGTACGCGGTCATGGCGGAGGACAACGGCCGCGAATTCCTGTCGACCTTGCGCCACTTCGATTACGGCAAGACAAAGCCTTCGGACGATTTTGTCTACATCTACGACGTGGATCCTTTCAGCGGACAGGATCGCGTCCAGGTGCTCAGCGCAAGGCAGGCCGACGAGATGAAGCAGAGGATTTGCCGCGCACAGGATGTAGTTTTCGGGCTGCGGCGCGGCCAGGACTCACCGTTCTGCCTGTCGTTCGTCGGCCCGCGGCCGGTGCGCAAGCCCGTGACCACGCCGCCGGCCAACGGCCGAGGGCAATCCACGCCGCCCGGAGCCCGGCGCGAAAAAAATTCCAATTAGGCTATCTCAGGGGCGACAATAGATGCGCGGAATCCATCCCTTTTGCGTGCCCGAGTGAAATAGTCCAAACCCGTCCCCCAACCTGCATTTTGGAGAACTTCCCATGAAATCCTCCGCTCGTTTCTCGCCCTTTCCCATCCTTGCTCTCGCCGTTGCGCTCGGCGCTGCCGGATGCCACGGCAACGATCAGAACGCCAACGCCGATACACAGAATATGTCGCAGGATCCGGCGAATGCCAATCTGTCGCCAGCGAGC
Organism: Acidobacteriaceae bacterium; assembly: GCA_030040655.1. GTDB lineage: Bacteria > Acidobacteriota > Terriglobia > Terriglobales > Acidobacteriaceae > Telmatobacter. The sequence continues at coordinate 5,233 of JASHTH010000539.1, forward strand.
GACACTTCCACGTCGGCCAGCGCTGCGCCCACGACATCCACCGCGCAAACCACGCCGGCCGGCTATGAATCCACCCCCGAAGATACCGGGGAGCAGCCTGTTGCTTCAGCGCCCCAGCCTCCACCCGAGCTGCCTGAATACAGCCAGCCGCCCTGCCCCGGCGACGGCTACATCTGGACTCCCGGCTATTGGAACTACGAGGCGACCGGATATTTCTGGGTGCCCGGCGTGTGGACGCGCGCGCCCTATGTGGGTGCGCTGTGGACGCCGCCGTATTGGGGTTTCAGTCGCGGCGTTTACGCGCTCTTCCCCGGTCATTGGGGAGCACACATCGGATTCTACGGCGGTATCAATTACGGCTTCGGTTATACCGGGCTCGGCTATCATGGCGGCTACTGGAACGCCGGCCATTTCAATTACAACCGAACGGTGAATAACATCAACACGACCGTGATTCACAACGTGTACAACTACAAGATCGTCAACACCACCACGAACATCACCCGCATTAGCTACAACGGCGGCGTGGGCGGCATCGCCGTGCGCCCGCGGCCCGAGGAGCTCGTCGCCGTGCGCGAGCCGCGCGCTCCCAGGATGAGCACGCAGATTCAGCACGCGGAAATGGCGCGCGGCGATCACAACCAGTTCGTCGCCGTCAATCATGGCCACCCGGCAACATTGACGCATGAACGGCCGCTAGAGGCCGATCGCGACGTGAGGCCCGAAGTGCGGCCCGTTCCTCATGCCGAAGAACATCCGCCAGCCGCGATGCGTGCCCGGCCGGAGGAACGGCGTCCTCCCGCGCGCCCGGACGAAAAACGCAAATGAGCCGCTTTGGAGCCGCTCGAGAACCGTCAGGATTGCACCTCAGATTCTGCCTCTCGCGTGACCCAAAGGAAGGAAGGCTTCTCTTCATTTTGAAAAACAACCGCCGATCGAGCTCCGATTCCCGATTGGAGAGCTCAATCGGCTTTCCCCTGGCTGCCCGTCGAGTACACCGCTCGATTCCCGGCGGCATCCAACCATCGTGGAGCGAACCCGATGAGTCGATTTCTTGTATTTGCCCGTCTGCCTTTGCTGGCGCTCGCAACGACGATCTTTGTTGCGGGGTGCCATAACAACCAGAGCCAGAACCAGGCCAGCAACCAGCCCTCGAGCGAAGAGCAGCCGCAGGATCAGGGCCAGGCGCCGGATCAATCCGATCCCGCCTCATCGAATCTGGCGCCTGCCAGTTATCAAACCACCCCGCAGCAACAGGCCGAAACAGCCCCGCAGCAACAGGCCCCGCCGGCAAATGAAACGCCCGACGACGATTACGGAATCGAGCAGCCGGAAGCGACCGCGCCCCAGCCTCCGCCTCCGCTGCCCACGTATGAACAGCCGCCGGCGCCGGCTCCGGACGATATCTGGACCCCGGGCTACTGGGGATGGGCAACGCAAGGCTATTACTGGGTCCCGGGTGTTTGGGTCGCGCCGCCCTACGTCGGCGCGCTATGGACGCCGGGGTATTGGGGATTTGTCCACGGCCATTACGGCTTCTTCCGCGGATATTGGGGTCCGCATATCGGATTCTACGGCGGCATCAACTACGGCTTCGGATACGTAGGATTCGGATATCAGGGCGGCTATTGGAACAACGATCACTTCTACTACAACCGCACCGTGAACAACGTGAACACGACGATCATCCACACCGTGTACAACCGGACGGTGATCAACAATACGACCATTGTGAACAACGTGAGCTACAACGGCGGCTCGGGCGGAGTGCAAGCGCGGCCGCGCCCGGCAGAACTGGCGGCCGTCCACGAGCAGCACGCGCCGCCGATGCACGCGCAGATGGAAATCGTACATAGCGCCGCTTCGAATCGAGAGCAGTTCGCCAATGTGAATCACGGGCGGCCGGTTGAGTTGGCGATGAACAAGCCGCTCCCTGCCGATCGAGGAATTCCTCGTCCTCCCCAGGCCCATCACGAGGTTCCTGCGCCCGCGGCGCGGCCCGAGGCGGCGCGCGCTCCGGCGCCGGCCGGTCATCCCGAACCGGGACGGCCGGAAACGCGCACTCCGGAACGGCCTGAGGCCCACGCTCCCGCGCGACCGGAGGCGCGGGCCAACGAGCACCCCGCACCGCGCGCGACCGAACACCCGGAGCCAAAGGCCGAGCACCCGGCCCCTCATGCCCCCGAGCATCCTGCGCCGAAGGCCGAGCATGCGGCGGAGCGGCGAACGCCCGAAGCGAAGGAGCATCCCAAGCCGGAGCCTGCCAAGCGGCCTGAGGAAAAGAAACCCGAGGAGCCGCGCCTTTGATTTCGTGCCGTCGCGTGGGGTCCGCGCTTAATCAGCGGTCATGACGCGAATGCGAACGAGATTACGCACCCATCGCGCCGGCCGCTTTTCTCCGGTGCAGACAAGCTGAAGTGGCCCGCTCTCCATCAAGGCTTTGCCGTCGAGCCCGTCGGCCACCATCACCGTGCCATCGTGCACGTCGGGTGTCACTTCGCCGATCGAATAGACCACCTGGTATCCGTCCGAGCCTTCGGCCACAACGTAGAGCTGAAACTCCTTGCCGTGCGGCTTTTCCGGCACGCCCAGCTTCGCCAGCAGGTCGATCAGCGGTATGCCGGAATAGGTTTGGGTAGCTTTGGCGTGGACGTTATAAAGCGTGAGCGTGGTATGTGGCAGCGGAGCCAGCGTTGCCGGCGTCCATTCAGCCGATTTTTCGCCGAAGGTGATCTTCAGCGGGCCGGCGGGCGGCGCGGGCCTGGCCGCCATCTCCTGCTGCATGCGGCTGGTATCCGGCGCCGGCGCGCCGTTCATCGGCCGTCCCTGATTCGCGCCCTGTGCTTGCCCGTAAGCCTGCGCCATAAAGAAACTAGCTACGACCAAAACCGGCCCCGCGACTCTAAAGCGCATGCAGCAATGCCTCCGCATCCATCGTATACTGGGGCCATGTCGGTTGTGCGCAACCTCGCCGGGATCGTCAAAGGCATGAGCATCACTTTCAAGGAGATGCTGCAGCCCACGGTGGTCGAAAACTATCCCGATGGCCCCGGCCCGTTGCGCGGAGCGGTCTTCGAACAGCGCTTTCGCGGCGCCCACGTGTTGCAGCGCGACGAGAACGGTCTGGAGAAATGTGTCGCGTGTTTTCTCTGTGCCGCGGCCTGCCCGGCCAACTGCATTTACATCGAAGCCGCCGAGAATACCGCCGAAAATCGCATCTCGTCGTCGGAGCGCTACGCCAAGGTCTATAACATCGATTACAACCGCTGCATCTTCTGCGGCTATTGCGTCGAGGCCTGCCCCACCGACGCCATCACGCACGGCCACGGCTTCGAGCTCGCCAGCCTGAACGCCACCAACATGGTCATGCGCAAGGAAGACATGCTGGTGCCGGTGAGCGCGCTGACGGCGGCGAAGTGAGCGGGGCTGAACTGGACTCTACAGGTACTGTTCCTCGAACGTGTAGACGCTGCGGTCCTCGACGATCTTCTTGGCTGCCTGGCGGGTAATCGGATATAGGGGTCTATTTCGCGGATTCCCTCCGGGGTCGGAACCCTTCGTTCCAAGAGCCAGGCGATTTGCGCTTTCGCGACCCTTTCCGACGCGTCTCTCGGCAATGAATGGGGAAGGCGGGCCTTCAGCACCTGATCACCCTCGACTTGTGCCGATGAGCGGCTCCAAAGAATCAAACATTTCGGTCGCCTCGCATTACCGCATCTTTCGCGCCATTCGTTGTTGATCCAGCGCTTGCCGCAGCAGCGATTTGATGACCGCCTGCCGGCTGATGTTCAATTCCCGCGCCGCATCATCGAGTTCCTTCAGCATCCCGGCGGCGAAGTCTACATTGACTCGCTGAATCGGTGGCATCATCTTGCCTTTTCTGGCGAAAAACCGCGAAATATCCTCGCCGCGATCGGCCAGCTCCGCGATTTCATCGGCAGTTGGGGGCTTGGGCGATTCAAGAGTTTTGGGCATAGAATTCCTTTTCTTCGCGCGTCGATTTCCAAAGCGTAACTAGGTGGTAAGACTCGCCTTCCTCGTCCTCACGAACCTCAAAGACGAGCGAGTATAGGCGCTGGCCCACCCATCCGATAGCACAGTATTGCTCGGGCAGATCCGATCTTCGATCCAGACAATATGGGTGGTCGAAAATCTCCATGGCCTCTTCGAAGCCGATGCCACGCCGCGGATTCTCCCTCAACCGCCGGCTCTTCTCCGGATCGAATTCGAAACGCATCGGTATAACAGTTATACCACAGCGAATTTCCCCGGGCAATCTCAAAGGGGCGGCAGCTCGTCTCCCCACTCCAGCTTCCTCGCCCGCTTGAAAGCCTGCGCATCCGGCCTGCCGATGCTCGCTGACTTGAACCGCCCCTCGACAGTGCACAATTTGGCGGAGACGCCGGCCCTGCTGATCCCCGGCCGCGCCAGAATGCGACTCTTCTCCGCCGGCCGGAACAGAGGCTCG
>JASHTH010000540.1 GCA_030040655.1 Acidobacteriaceae bacterium
ACCGACGCATCAGATCGAGAGACAGATCGGAATGCGAACCCGATCCCCGGTGATCGACTAAGCCTGGTTTCGGTGTCAGCTCCGCTTCCGCGATCAGCGCCTGCTGGGCAAGCGCTCCCAATTCCTCTGCGAAAGCAAGGGTGACGTCGCTTTGAATTGCGCTATGAATTTGTTGAGGTAACGTCATTACCAACTCCTGAACTTGGCGGGCGGCTGGTAAAGTCCGCCGGACCAGGCCACCAGGTCTTCCATGCTTCTTGCGGCCAGCAATGACCGAGTTGCTTGCAATCGCTGAACGCCTATATCTTCAGGGAAAGCAACGATACCGCGACGGCGAAGATCGGCTGTTTCATCCACTTTTGCTCGGAGGCCGATGGGGCTAACGCCGGCGACAGCAGCTACAGCCCGGCGGCGCTCCTCCATGCCTTCAGCTTTATAGAGATAAGCGATTCCCTCTTCCGTCACGACATGGCTCACATCCTGGCCATAAATCATGATGGGGGTAATCGGCATGCCTGCCTTTTTGCCGACCTCGACGGCATCGAGAGTTTCGACAAAAGCGGGCTCGCCGCCTTTTGCAAAGGTCTCAAGCGTCTGAACCACCAGCTTTCGGCCCGGCAAATTCGGATCTGCGCTTGTCTTGAGACCGAGCCACGCGGGCGATGAATGGCGCCGCCCGTGCGGGTCATGCCCCATGTTGGGCGCGCCTCCGAATCCCGCGAGACGGCCGATTGTTACCGTTGAGGAATTCGCATCGCCATCCATCTGCAAGGTCGCTCCAACGAAGGCATCGACCGCATATTGACCGGCCAACTGACAAAGGACGCGATTGGACCGCAGGCTGCCATCGCGCCCGGTGAAGAAGATGTCGGGACGGGCACTAATATATTCGTCCATGCCAACCTCGCTACCAAACGAGTGAACGCTTTCGACCCAGCCGCTCTCGATCGCCGGTATCAAGGTCGGGTGCGGATTAAGGGCAAAGTGTTTGCAGATTTTCCCGCGCAACCCGAGAGACTCCCCATAAGTTGGCAGGAGGAGTTCGATGGCTGCCGTGTCAAAGCCAATGCCGTGATTGAGAGATTCCACCTGGTGCTTTTCGTAGATACCGCGGATGACCATCATGGCGGTCAGTATCTGCAACTCGGTGATGTGGCGAGGATCGCGGGTAAAGAGCGGCTCTACAGCATATGGCCTGTCGGCCTCGACAACGATATCAACCCAGGAGCCGGGAATATCGATGCGAGGCAGCTTCTCAACAATCTGATTGACCTGCACAATCACAATTCCGTTATGGAAAGCAGCCGCTTCAACAATCACTGGAGTGTCTTCGGTATTAGGTCCCGTAAATAGATTGCCCTCCTGGTCTGCCTGTTCTGCGCAAACCAGCACCACATGGGGGATGAGATCGACAAGTAGCCGTGCGTACAACTCCACGTAAGTGTGGATGGCGCCAATCTCAAGTACCCCATCTTCAAGGAGCTGGGCTACGCGCAAGCTTTGGGGGCCGGCGAATGCGAAATCGACTTTCCTTGCGATGCCAAGCTCAAAAAGCGTTAGATGTTCAGGGCGGCTGATGCTTGAGATGACCAGATGAAGGTCATGGACCTTCTTAGGGTCCGCCTTGACAAGAGACCGCGAAAGAAAATCGGCCTGCTTCTGATTGTCACCTTCCATCACTACGCGGTCACCACCGTGAATCACCGATTCGAGGGTTTCAACGATCCTTTCCGGCGGCAAGACCGGGCCCCTCATCCATCGCCTGATAAGGTCCAGTCGACGTTGCTTCTCATCTCTGCGGCTTGTCCATGAAGTTCTCCGCTCATTTGATTTCAGGTTAGTCATCTTGCCCCTCGCTGCTCGGCCATCGCCCGTTCACTCGACCCTACGAGTCCGGGGGCGCCAGTTTGTCGATCCTGTCGGCTATCGTCAATTCGTCCCCGCAAGAACATCATAGCGGCCTCCTTCTCACTCTCAATCCCGATTTGCAAACAGCTCGTCATATCTGAGGTGCCATCTGACTCTTTTCTTCGCCCAGTAAGAGACGTTCGGAAGTATTGTCTGAAAAAGAGCGAATTGCCAGAACGTTGCATGGCGCTTCCTGCTCCAAGCTAATTACGGTGCTCCAGAGTCGGGAAACATGTGAGCGATGTTGCCGGAGCCCGATGACCAGGAGATCCGCTTCGTGCGCTCGAAGGAAGGAAATGACGCCGTCAACTTCTCCAGCCTCAAGCACATGCCCAGTTACTTCAACGGAGTGCCGGCGCCCCTCTGCGACGGCGAACTCCATCATCCGCTGGTAATCTCGTTTTCGATCTGATTCGAGGTCCCGCGCGACATCTGACGCGACTGCAAGGATGAATGCGGAATAGATGGGTGGCGGCTCAATGACGGTGACTGTCTCCAGAGGCGCGCCAATCAATTTGCATAACTCAATGCCTGCGCGAAGGGCCTGGCGAGCCGCGGCAGAGTCGTCATAGGCGACGATGATTTTCCGGAATGGCTTCAACGAATCGTTCATGGAACTATGATTGGCCTTTCTCGCTTGAGTGTTGTTGGTTAATCGGCTGACGCGCGCGTTGCTTCCTCAAGCGCGTAAATGAACGACTCATAGACCCTGCCTGTGGTTTGGCGCATGCCTGACTCTCACGCCAATAGCCAGCGGTTTGCTCCGGGAGGATCGGCGCGCCGAGTTTGACGGCACCGAATTCCACAAAGCCCTCTCCCTCTCGCGTTCGATTCCTTTTGAAGGGAGCACGGGGATCACCCACGAGCCGAAACATCTTCGAGCGACGCCGACCAAATCACCCCGGCCACCGCTCATTGTGGTGACTGGCCAATCGCTTCGTTCAACTGGTCCAGTGCCTGTGCATATTCGAGCTGCGATTCCAGCAGTTGTGTCTGAGCTTCGGATTCTTGAGCAACCGCCGCTTCAGCTTGAGAACGGAGATAAGTGCCCTGTTCCAATCCTTGTGCTGCTACGCGCTGGGCTTCCTTGCGAGCTGCGAGCAATTCTTGCGACACAGCGATCATCTGTCCTGTCTGCTCAAGCTTGTTGTAGGCGATCTGCACCTTCACTTCAATTTCGTCGCGGATTCGCGCCAGGTTTTCTCTTGCCTGAGCCACTTGGGTGTCGCGTTCATGCAGCGTGGCCCGCTTCTTGCCGCCATCAAAGACGTCATAGTCGAGTTGAACGCCAAAGGTCCCAGAGTTGCGGGCGAAGAACGGCACATTGTCCGCGTAGCTGTAGTGAGCAAAAATCCCTGCCTTGGGTATGTATTCACGTTTTGCCTCTCGCACCCCGGCGTCCGCCTTATCCAATTCCGCTTTCGCTTTGGCAATTTCGGGATTGGAACTTAGAGCCAGCGTTAAACATGCCTCGCGAGAAGAAGTTTCGTTGGGGACCGGGACATTGGGATCGAGCGCAACTTGGCTCCGGATCGGCAGCCCCACGGCATCGTTGAACTGCATGCGTAAGTCCGATATCTGCAACTGTGCGGTCAATAATTCCTGCTTGGCTTGCAGTGATTGCGCCCGGCTCTCGATCAGGTTGGTCTCTAGCGTGCTCCCATATTTGACCTGTTGTACGCGTTCACCCTGAAGATCGTCAGCCGCGCGAATCTGGGCCTCGATTGCCTTTTGTTGCGATTGCACGATCAGAATCTTGTAGTAGAGTTGCCGCACTTGAAGCGCGATCCGATTCTCTACGGAACGGGCATTCTCTTTGCTCGCCTCCACATCGGCGCGCGCCACATCGTTCTCCGCTTTGATTTTGAAAAGCTGCGTCACCGGCTGATCCAGATTTGTGCCGCTCAGAATGTAGTTTTGCGCTCCCTGATTGAGGATCAATGTGCTGGACGGGACTCTACTTCCACTCACGGTTCCCAAACTTCCTGCCGGTATGGCTATGAACTGCGAGTCTGTGGAGTGAGCGAGCAGACTGTCGTTCTTGAGCAGCGGAAAGTACGCGCTTCGAGCCACCTTGTCAGCCTGTTCGTCTTCCTGGACCTTCAAAGAAGCGATGCGGGCTTCGTGGTTGTGCTGTAACGCCAAATCCACAGCTTGCTGCAAATTCATGGCGCGCGGGACAGTAGAATCCTCGCTCTGCGCTGCTGCGCATAGCTGAAATGCTGACAAAACGCCGAGTATCAATAGCGGTTGGATCTTCATGGCCGGTCCTCCTGGGGTGAGCCATCCTGCAGTGCAGGTAACTGACGAAAGTTCATGGGTGGTTTGCGTAACACGGCGGCAAGAAGCAACATCGCAACGCAAGCCCAGGCAACAAGATGGAACGCGTCTATAAACGTCAAACTGTAGGCCTGCAAGCGGAGCTTGCTATTGACGATGTCCAGGGCGCGGCCGGTGGCCCCGGCGACGCCGTCCGATTTTCCTGCCAGACCCGCAGCTAAACCGTGCAATAAGCCGTCGGTGAGCCAGTTGCCCGATTGGACATGCAGTCCGAGAAGATTGGAGTGCAGTTTTTCCCGGTCGGCAATGAAATGTCCCATCCAGGTCGCACCTGCCTCACCGCCCAGCAATCGCACCGTGTGAAAGAACGCTGAAAGGGTCAGAGCGCGCTGCGGCGCCTGGAGTGCTCCTGAGAATGTAGCCTGCAGGATGATCGACGAAACCAGCCCCAGCAAGGCGAAAGATTGGCCAACCCCCATCAGCAACTCGGTCCGGTAGTAGTTCTCCGCTGACCAGGCGCTGGTGAAATCCGAATTCAGAAGGCATGCGAAGGCGATTGCCGTGAAGCCGATTGCCATCAGTAGGCGTGAATCAATGCCCTTGTATAGGAGCAGGGCGCCGACTAATGCCAGCCCAACTTCGAGAAGGGCCGTCCAGAATACCGCGGGGCCATACTGTTCAGCGTCGAGCCCGCGCACTGAAAGCGTCATCGGAATAACAATGACCGTTCCCAGCAACACGAACCGGAAGGAGAAAAGCGCGATCCCCAGGAGCCGCGTGTTCCAGTTGCGAAGGTAAGACAACTCAACAAGAAAATTGGGACGCCGCAACCTCTCAAGCAGAGAGCAAAGCAAAAACAAGGCGCCGCCCGCGACCAAAGCGCTGAACAATCCCGATCGCCACCAGTCGAGCCTCTGCCCCTGATCCAAGGCTGCGTAAAGCAGTGCAAAGCCGGCACTGAGATAAAAAAATCCGGCGAAGCTGGGCGGTTCCTTCTTGCTTTGTGGTCGCGGCGACTTAGGGACTCCAAAATAGATGCATGCCGTCATCACGGGAGTCGCAATCGCAGGGAGCCAGAACATCCATTCCCAGGAAACGTGATTGCGAAAGAACCCGTAGATCGATGGCGCGAAATTTACCGCTCCTTCAATGAAGAAAGCGTAGAACGCGAGGACGAGTGCCAGATACCGCAAAGGAATGTTGCGCAGGGCAAACGCCAGCGTCAGCGGATAAAACGGCCCAGATGTCAAACCCGCAATTGCCAAAAGAACGATCAACAGGCTGTAACTGTGAACCAGGGGAAGAACGGCGCAGACCACGGTGAAAACCGGCGCGCAGGCCAACAATAGTTGCCTGGTTCCCAGCAATCCACCCAAATAGACTGAGAATGGTCCGATGAACATGATGGCAACGTTGAATGCGCTGCCGATCCATGCACCTTCGTCGTAGCTGATCCCGATGTTTCCTTTGAGATCGGCAAGCCCGAGGCCGAGGAGTCGTCCGGTAAGGGTTACGATGGCTGCGCCCAGAAGCACGCCCAGGATTCCCAGCAGCGGACTATGAGACAGATCCGCCGGAAAGGGCGACGCTTTCGGTGGAGAGCTCGCCGCGGAGCTTCCGGCTGGAACCGAAATGGAGGCTGCGCTCATCGGGCTACCTTCCAGTTCTCACGGTGACTTCCGCGGAAAGTCCAGGCCGTAGTTGGTCAGTTAGAGATGAACTGTCGAGCGCGATCTTGACCGGCACTCGCTGAACAACCTTGGTGAAGTTGCCCGTAGCATTGTCGGGCGGAAGCAATGCGAATTGCGAACCGCTTGCCGGCGCAATTTCGAGAACCCGGCCCTTGATCACCTGGCCGGGGTAAAGGTCGACACGAACTTCAGCAAGATCGCCGGCCTTCACGTTTGAAAGCTGCGTCTCCCGGAAGTTAGCTGCAACCCAGCGAGTCGCGTCGAGAAACGGCATTACCTGCGTTCCCGGGCTCACGAGTTGCCCAGGGTGGACCTGACGCTCACCTACAGTTCCGTCTGCCGGTGCGACGATGCGTGTGTAGCTCAGGTTTACCTCGGCTACGGAAAGTGCAGCTTCCTTGGCATGGAGGTCGGCAACAAGATCGCCCACTTCCGATTCAAGTACGGCTTTGCTGCGCCGTTCTGCTTCAGCCGCTGATTCGTTGCTGCTCAGAGATGCGTGCGCTTGCGCAATTGCAGCATCGCTATTTGCAGCCTGTGCGGCAAATCTCTCTTCATCGGCGATTGCTGACTCAACTGTTTGCTGGGTTGTTGCATTTGCGTTGAACAGTGCTTCCTGACGTGTACGCTCCTGGCTGCTACGAACCACCTCAGCGTGCACAGCATCTTTTCCGGCTTGTGCTGAGGTGATCTGGGCCTTGGCGTCATCGACTCCGGCCAACGCACGCTGAATTTTTGCGTCTTCCAACTCTTGCGCCTTGCGGTTGTCTTCAATAGCTGCTCTTGCAGCCTCGACCGCGGCGGCAGCCTGCGCCACCTGCGCCCGGTAGTCGTCGTCATCGAGTTGAACCAGAAGATCCCCTTTGTGGACGACCTGGTAGTCGTTGACCTTCACCTCGCGAACAATGCCCGAGACCTTCGTACTGAGCGGGGTGAGGTCGCCTTGAACATAGGCGTCATTGGTCACCTGCTTTGACTGTGCTCCTTCCCAACCATTCCAGTTACGGGTAATTGTTACAATGACCGCCGCGGCCAGAGCAACGACGATCAAGGGCGTCCCATACTTTTGCCACGCCGACCTTTTGACTCGCGACTCGACAACTTGCGCCGTTTGACTCATAGAGGATTCCTTTCCCAATCAGCGAAATTCCGAATGACACCTGAACATCGGCACTTGCAATGCCAAACTCACGAAGTCGCTAATCGTCGCAGAATGAATGCGAAGGGAACCGAGACTCTCAGAAATGCGCTGTCGACAGTCAAAAGTGTCGAAACGGCTTCGACACATAAGAACCATCGGAACTGGCAAGCTGTATTGCGCGACGGACTTGGGCCGGCTCTCTAAGCCCTTGAAAACTCTGCTGCTTTCCGAACCTCCCAGGCCGCGTATGCCGCCGCACCAAGTGCTGAAGAAAGTGGCACTGGAAATGCAATCTGAACGTGCGCATCAAAAGATTCAGAAACTGCTGACGAAGTTGGCGAACAATAGGAGGAACGCTATGTTTGGATCATCCATGAATTCAGCGATCGTCACCGCGGCTGCGGCGATCGGGGGATCGCTCGTGGGAGCAGCCGGCTCGGTCGTAGGTACTTGGGTAACGGCAAAACACGGTACTCGGCGCGACTTATTGGGGAAACAGATCGCGCGGCGCGAGGCGCTCTATTCCGACTTCATCGGGGAGAGTGCGCGGTTGCTGGTCGATGCTCTGCAAAACAACAGCAACGATCTCCAGAAGCTGTTGCCGCTTTATGCGATGCTGAGCCGCATTCGGCTCAGTTCTTCGACTCTGGTTCTTCAGAAGGCGGAACGATTAATACAAACAATTGTGGCCACCTATCCCCGGCCGAATATGACGGATGAGGAAATTGAATCGCGGGCAATGAATGGCCGGGATCCGCTGAGCCAATTCAGCGACACTTGCCGCACCGAACTCGACTCGCTACAACGACAGCTCTAGACCCCAGAAACCCCGCACTCTAAGAAACTCAGGCGGCTGGATTCTCTCCATCGGTCGAGTTTCGTTGTGCCTTGAAAACCGAAAAAAGGATGAATATTCACGAATTACCCGTTGACGATCTCGAATCCGGTCGGAGTGTTCATCCAGCCGTTGACGAGCGTTACGAAGATTGCCGAAAGAAGACCACTCAGCGAAACAACAACTCCAGCAAACAGATGAAGCCACCCGGGCACCCGGTTCCATTCAAAGAGATAGATACCGAGGAAGATGGCTTCAGTAAAAAAACGCAGAACCTTCCGGCGAAAACGGCATACCGATAACCGGCCCGGCATATTGCATGAATCGCGGCTATAGCAGACCAAGCTCCAAGGAGAGAATAATTCCCGAGATGGCGCCGATTCCGAAGAGAATGGTTGTCCCCTTCGCCCATCGCTTGGCGAGTAGAAGATAGGCCGGGTCACCGGTTTTTCTCCATCTCCATTCCGCAATCGTCATCATCAGCGGCAGTGACACGCCGATCACCGCAAGAATGATATGGAAGGCGAGTGACATTCCCATCTGGGAACGTGCTGCAAGAAGATTATTCATAATCGGTCCACACCCGGTGAAAGCGAATCGCCCGTCAATGCGCGGCTCCCGCAGGTTGGGTTATCTCGGCGCCCGGCTGAGTGCGTTGAGCCGCAATCTCCTTGTTGAAGTTGAAATCGGTTGTTGTCGTACCGGTGATCAGCCGCGCACCCCTGTTGAACGTGAGACTCTGGAACGCCCATTGAATGAACACGAGCACTCTATTTCTGAACTCCACGATGTACATGAGGTGAATAAACGCCCACACGAACCAGGCCGGCAATCCCGAGAGCTTCACCCCGAACGCATTCGCAACCGCGGCTGCACGTCCAATGACTGCAAGGCTGCCCTTATCGAAATACTTGAAGGGCGGTGGTTCCTCTCCAGTTTCGATTCTCCTGAGGATGGACTTTGCCGCGTAGGCGCCGCCTTGCATTGCGACCTGGGCAACTCCAGGCAGTGGTTTTCCAGAACCATCGAGGCATATGCTGAGGTCGCCAATCACGTATATGTTGGGGAAGCGCGGCAGGGTAAGGTCGGGTCCTACCTTGATCCTGCCGCTCTTGTCCGTCTCAGCCGCCGCGCTCTTGGCAAGCGCCCTTCCAAGTGGCGGAGCGGCAACGCCTCCGGCCCAGATCACCGTTCTGGCATCCAGGCGTAGTTCTGTGGAATCTTGTGCAATCGTGACACCTTGGCGATCGATTCCCTTGACCATAACTCCGGTGCGAACCTGCACACCGAGACGCTCGAGCGACTTAGTCGCCTTGCGCGAAAGCTCTTCCGGAAACGGCATTAACACCCGGGGAGATCCATCCATGAGGATGATCTGGGCTTCTTCTGGATGAATCGATCGAAAATCATTCCTGAGGGTTTGCCTGGCGATTTCCCCGATCGCGCCGGCTAGCTCTACTCCAGTTGCGCCTGCTCCGACGATGACAAATGTCAACCAGGAGGCTCGAGCAACCGGATCGGAGATCCGCTCAGCAACCTCAAATGCATAGAGAATCTTGTGGCGAATCTCTGTAGCTTCCTCGATGCTCTTCAAGCTGGGCGCCCATTGGCGCCATTCTTCGTGGCCGTAGTACGAACTCTGGGCCCCGGCGGCAACAATCAGGTAATCGTATTGAATGATCGCTCCATCCGCGAGAAGGACAGAATTCGTTTCAGGATTCACATCAACTACATCGCCGAGCAAGACTCTCGCATTTTTCTGTTTGCCCAGAACTCCGCGCAACGGTGCGCTAATTTCACCCGGCGATAGTGAACCCGTAGCGATCTGGTACAGCAAGGGTTGAAAGAGATGGAAGTTTCGGCGATCGATCAAGGTTACGTCGACGGGAGCCCGTTTTAATGCCTGGGCTGCGCTCAGTCCACCAAAACCTCCGCCAATTATTACAACATGGGGCCGTGCATTCATTGTGACACCTCGTAAAAAAGTTGATAGCTTAGCTGCAGATTCCTTCTCTCCGATTTATCGATTCTTGCCATTCGCCAGTTGGACGCCTGCATCAAAAACCGAAGTGCCTTGCGCGACATCCAGATCGACCTGGAACACGGTGGCCACGCGACCAAGCATCCAGTAGTAGCCGACAAGAGCAACCATTTCGACGATCTGCCGGTCACTGACGTACTTCCGCGCGGAAGCGAAGACACTGTCTGACACTTTGGGGCCAGCCAGAACTGCTGCGGCCAAATTGAGAGCCGCAAGCTCCTCTTGACTGAATACCGCGGGATCGAGTTCCGAGTGTTCCAAAGCTGCAAGTTGTGCGTCGGTTACCCCAGCAGCCTTGGCGAGAGCCAGATGCTGGAACCATTCGTAGCCGCGGAGTTTGCCCGTCCGCCAAACAGAGTGACCAATTCGCGTATCGAGCGCGGGAGTTCCAATTTGGCGAACTGCGCAGCGCCTAATTGAATAACGAGTTCGATTGTGTTTACCGAGTGGGCCCACATCGTGAAGACATTGAGATTAGCCTGCTTCAAGAGCGCGCGTACCTCGTGGGGAAGTCTTTCGGTGTCAGGATATGGAATTCGAGCCATGATTTTCTCCTTGAGAGTGTCATGAAATGTTTCGATTAGCTCACCTGCATCTGCCAGGTGTATTTCGGACCGAGATCACAGTCCCGCATTCGCGCGCAGTGCGAGCAGGCCCACAAGAACTTCGTTCTCTCGTTTCGCGAGATCCTCGACAGAACGGTCGCCGGCTTCCTTTGTCACACCGTCGACGACGGACTGCTTCAAGGCATCGGTCACGTCTGGAGTGCTAAGCGCTTTGATCATTCCTGCAAGAGGAGACATGAGGTGTTCCATGAAGTGGTGAATGCCGTTAGGTCCGCCGCCGAGGTGCCATTGCAGGCTGGGTCCCATCACGCCCCATCGCAACCCTGGGCCGTAGCAGATGGCAGTATCTGCATCTTCAACACTGAGCACGCCCTGTTGAACGAGGTAAAGCACTTCCTTGTAAAGAGCTGCCTGAAATCGGTTGGCCACGTGTCCAGGGAGGGCCTTGTAGAGACGGACCGGCTTCTTTCCGATCGCTGCATAGAATTCGATCGCTCGCTCAATGGTGTCCTCTGAGGTCTTCGCTCCGCCTACGACTTCGACCAGGGGGATAATATGCGGCGGGTTGAATGGATGGCCGATTACGCAGCGCTCAGGGCGCTTGCAGCCGGATTG
>JASHTH010000541.1 GCA_030040655.1 Acidobacteriaceae bacterium
CTCTCAAAGCTCGCTTGCGAAGCCAATGTGGTCTGCGCCATTCGCGGTTTGCCTCCACCTTCCACCTTACCCGCATCAGCACTCGTTTGGGGAGTTCTTCAGAGGTTCCTTAGAGGACAAGGCTGCTTGGATCGAGATAGCCCCGGATTCGGCTCAGAGAAACGCTTCCGAATACACCTCACCCGAACTCACTTCAAAGCGACAGCCGGTCCGAGCGAGCCATTCTCGATTTGACCCGGGGCGATGAAGCTTGTTCCCGGCGACGTGCCAACGATCGCGCCGCCAGACGTCGTATCCCACGCGTCTTGATTGCCTGATATCACGCAATCGGCCAGGTAGATCTTCGCGCCGCTCCCTTCTGTGACGAGCCCGACCAAATTGCCCACAATGCGACTCTTGGAGAGGATCAGGGTTCCTCCCGTCTCGGCGCCGAGCTGATTCGAGTTGAGGATCGAGGAATTGAAGATCGTCGCCTGCGTCCCCGGCGAGTTTTCGAAGCCGAAGACATCCGTGTCAAATGTACTCCCTTCCACGTAGGCCGTTGCGCCCGTGCCCTCGACTGACACTCCAAACCCTCCGATGAAGTCGAACTCGGAGTTGCGCACGGTCAACTGCCCATCGGGAGTTTCGAAGCGCACGCCGTATTCGTATCCCTGCATGCGAACATCGTCAAGGTGAAGCTGCAGCGACGTTGTGGACTGAGGCGACGTAGCGATCCCTGCGGAGCCTGTCCTGTGGCCATCGAAGGCGAGCCCTTTTATAAAAACGTCTCCTCCGCTTAGGTTGATGGTGAGCCCGGCGCTGGCCAGGCCTGTGTTGACGATGGTGGCGTTCACGCCAACCGCCGAGATCGTAACCGGTTGAGAGATCGTGGCGGAAGCATAAACACCGGAACTGGCAATCACGACCTCGCCGAACCTCTCTGTCACGGCCAGGGCGCGATTGATGGAGCGGCAGGGCTCGGTGACGGTGCAGTCGTTGGTGTCACGGCCGGCAGCAGAAAGGTAGCTCTGGAAGTTCTGGGCGTTTAACGGCATCAGCGCAGTTAAGGGAAGAACGGCCACAACGGCAAGAGCCCGTGACAGCACCGCGCGAATACGGGTCTTCCAGAGTGTGAATCGGTTGGAGTGTGTCATGGGAGATTCTCCTCACCCCAGAAAGCGGAGAAAACATCCAGAGTTTGTATTCAGAATTCTTTTTTTTTCCGAGGATGGGAAGACAGTGCCCTTGGAGGCGCTGGAGGGGCTGCTTTCCCACCGCATTTTCGAATGCCCGGTCCTCGCCGATCCGATCGGCGCCTTGGCACATTTGCAGCAAAGAGCCCATGTGCTTCCGGGTGATAGGAATGGAGGCACGGCTGAATATCAGGAGTTCTTCACTCTCCGGAAAAATGCCAACACCAACCTTCCAATCCTCAGGCAAGCCAAGTTCGAGTATGGGAAGCTGCGGTGCGAAGAGCTGCGAGCCTGAAAGGGCAAAAGAGATCTCACGAGTCCTGCAACTGGAAACACACCTCGCTGAGCGCATGATCGCCAATTCGCTTATCGAGGACCTTTGAGCATCGTCCCGGGCGGATTACCGCCTTTCCGGAACATTCGGGGCCGGACCCCAACCCTGAATGAACAGAAAGTTGATTGTCAGCCTTCAATACGACAGGTAGCATGGATGCGCCACCATGCACTGGACGCATTTTATCGTCGCTGTGATCGTCTCAGGAATCGTTACATCGACGACCGATTGGTTCTTCGCAGGGGATTGGATCCACAGACGATACACGTATCCGGAGATTTGGCGCAAAGGACCCAAGAGCAGGGCAATCGCCGTATCAAGCGCATTTCCGTTTGTGACCTGCGCCGCTTTCATGACTCTGGCGGTGTGGCTCGGCGTCCACTCTCTCACCTCACTGCTGAAACTCGCGTTCTTGTTGTGGATCATCGGACCGTTCCCACTCATCATGACCAATGCTGCATTTATCAAATTCCATCGCGTGTTTGTGGCTCTGTACTCGGCAGGATGGCTAGTGAAACTGTTGATTGCCGCCATCGTCGCTCACTGGCTGCTCTCGTAAGACCCGAACGGACGGTTTCGGATCCACGGGCGAAGATTCGTCAAAGTTCCGAAAAGGCGACGACACCTACCCAAGCCGGGTCTGATACCTATTTGTGCGTTAAGACACCAAGTCTTGCTAACATAGCGCGCGTGGGAGGCAGCGATGCATTTCTCTCCCGTGAAAGCACTTCTGCTCGCGACATTGACTGGCAGCCTTCTGGGTGAAGTTCGCGCCCAAGAAGCGCCGCCCGATTTGATTTTGCTGAATGGCAAAATCTTCTCCAGCAACCTAAGCCGCCCATACATGGACGCGCTAGCGATACGCGGAGAACGAATCGTTGCGACAGGAACCACGAAGGAGATCGCCGCTCTTGCCGGCAAGCAGACGCGGTGCATCGATCTCGGTGGCCGAACCGTCATTCCCGGCATCAACGACGCTCATTTCCACCTCACGGTCGAACCTAGAGAGTACTGGCTTGCGATCCAAAACAATAATCCCGATTGGAAGCAGGTGACCGAAGCCATTGTCGCCACAGTGCCCAAGGTTCCCAAGGGCGCCTGGATCCGTGGGGAATTCGGAGATGCAATTCTCGACGATCCGCAAGCGTCGAGAACTAGGCTCGACAGCCTGGCGCCCGACAATCCTATCTTTCTCACAAGCTGGACCGGACATGCGGCGCTGTTGAACACGATGGGGCTCAGAACTCTCGGAGTCCGCGAAGACGAGCGCAATCCCGAAGGCGGAGTCTTTGCGAGAAGCGCGTCCGACGGCCGGCTGACCGGATGGGCTCTTGAGTTCGCGGTATTCCGGATCAGCGACCGTTTCAGTGAATTGGCCACCGAGCAACAGTCGACGGATCAATTGAAGCAGTTCTTTGCGCAGGCGGCGCGCTTGGGGATCACCACGGTGCAGGACATGGCGACGCCGATCGCGCAAGACCGCTGTGTCGCGCTGTTTGCGAAAGCCCCGCCGCCCATTCGCGTACGGGTGATCTGGTTCGGCCTCACCAATGCCGACGGTCGACTTAACGGCGAAGGCCATGCCCAGGCCGCTGCGTCGCTTCCGCTCGTGACGGTCAGCGGCACAAAGTGGATTCTCGACGGGAGCCCGATCGAGCGGACCTCGGCCATGAGGAAGCCATACACCGACCGCCCCGAAACTTCAGGCACAATGGACTTCTCTCAGGCGGAGATGGAGGACATGCTCCAGCAATCGTTGAAAAGCGGGGACCAGCTAATGGTCCACCTTGTTGGCGACCGCACCACCGAAGCCTTTCTCAACGCGATGGCGGCTACAGGCGGCAAAGCGGTCTGGTCCAGTCGCCGGGTGCGTATCGAGCATGGAGACGGCATTATGCCCGACCTCGTGGCGCGGGCGCATGACCTGGGCGTCGTTGTGGTTGCCAATCCCACGCATTTCACGCTTCGCGATCTGTTCATCAAGCGGCTGGGGACGGATCGGGCCGACCAAGTATTGCCACTGCGCTCGCTGTTGAGCGCAGGAATCCCGCTTGCCCTCGGGTCCGACGGACCCAACAACCCATACCTCAACATCATGTTGGCCGCAACCTACCCCGGCAAACCGCAGGAGGCAATTACCCGGGAACAAGCCGTGGTCGCATACACACTGACAGCCGCGTATGCTGAATTTGCAGAGAAGGAAAAAGGAAGTCTCGAATCGGGCAAACTGGCCGATCTCGCTGTGCTGTCGCAGGACATCTTCAAGGTCCCCGCCGAGGAGTTGCCTAAAACCGAGTCGGTCATGACGCTGGTAGGCGGGAAGATTGCGTATGACGCCAATGTGCTGGCAACACAATAGCGTTTGTCATTTCGAATGTTGTGGCCGATAACCATCAATTCTGAATCTTCGCTGCCAAGCTCCCATGGACGAATCGGAAGTGAAGTGAGATTGAGTTCCGGGACAATCACCGCCGATACTTCCCTTTTTGCCAGAACTTCGTCGGTCTCAGTTCGGCTCGGCATCTCGGCTCGCTCGAAACTTCCGAATCGGCGACAATACACCCAATACGTTTGGAACGGGTCCCGGTCTCTGTGGCCGTTCGCGGACGAGTCGGTTCACGCATTCCGGTGTTCGCCGCTGCCGGCCTCCGGCGATTCGTCGACGCCTATGTTGGATATGTAACTTTCATTTGTCCCTTCCTCAACTGGCTTTTCCGCGTTGAAACTCGTCCCACTTCCGATCACCACGCCTTTGGCCAGAAACCGTTTACGCCGAAGCCACTCTCATGAAAGAGAAAAATGGTGACGCCCGGCTCAGGCCTTCGTAGCCGCACCTTTGAGTACGTCGCCGAATCTTCATATTTCCAACGCCTACTCTCTCGACGCCGCTGAATACGGCTACGGCTGGGGCCCAAAGACCCTTGGCTCGTATGAGTAGTCCACAAGGATGCGGCGCAACTCGTTGTAGACCAGCGGCACCAGCTTTTCGCCTGCGGTCGCATCCCCTTCGTTCCATCGACGGAACAACTTTGTCAGCAGGCTTGATGCCTCGATCATCGTGTCCTCGGCTCACGGTTGTGGGGGCAACATACCATGCCCCTCGAACAATGCCAAGGCGTTTCCAGAGCCAGTGAATGGCGGTCATCGCATTCTCGTTCAGCAGGGAGACCTCAAGATTGCCCCATATCGTCCCGCTTTGGTTCTTCGCCTGCAGGAAACCCTCACTCAATGCCCCGCTGACTTCCTTGTCGATACGGTGATTCTCGGGATCGACAGCCGCGAGCTCCAGCAGGAGCGCCTCGTACGGAAGGCCGAGCCGGGAGAACTGCGTCGCGCGAGTTTCCCTCCGATCGATGCTACGGCAGGCCGAGGTTCTGGTTGAAATCGCGCGGGTCCACGGGGTGCGGTCTTGGCTGCGGTTTTGGGTGCCATTTTGGGTGCGAATCTGGGCAGTTCCTCGGGTAATACTTCCACTTCTGATCGAAAAATTGGCGATACAGAGGCGGGGGGGGCAAAACATACTCACCAAATTCACTCCAAGCAGCGAGGGAAGGCCTCTCCTTGCAACACAGCCCAGATGGATCGATGGAGTCGATCGGATCCTCAAGCACGTAGCCGTAGAGGTTTGTATCGCCGCCGTCGAAGAGGATCGAATCCTTCGCTGACCATCGGCCGGTCTGCGGGTCGTAGTCGCGCGCGCCGAATCGAAGCAGTTTCGTGTCCTGGTCATAAAGACCGCCGGCGGAGCCGAAGGGCTGAAAGCCCGGCTTGGTGTCACTGATCACGTTGCCGAATTCGTCGTAGGTGATTTCTTCCGCGATGGCTCCGGTGGCCGCGTTGACGATCACGCGCGGGCTGCCGAGCTGATCGGAGAAAACGCGATAGGTCTCACCGCCCGAGATCATGTAATCGGGCGAGGTGCCGCCTGTGGCATAGACGAAGCGGCTGACGATCTGGTTGCTGCCATTGAGCTGGGCGACGATCCGATCGTCGCCGTCATAGAGAAAGCCACCCTGTAGCGCACCGTTCACCTTCTTGCCGACGCGGTGATTCTCGGGATCGACCAGATACGTGATCGATTTTCCGCTCGGCAGCGTGACAGCGGTGAGGTTCCCCAGCACGTCGTAGACATAACTCGTCTTCTGCGTGCCGGCGGTCTCGGTCTCGAGCTCGCCGTTCGCGGTGTAGGTGAACGAGGAGTTTGCGTACGTCAGCAGCCGGTCCTGGTCGTCATAGGTGCCGCTCGCCGTGCCGGTCGATGTCGCTGCCTTGAGCCGGTTGGAGTTCGAGTCATAGGTATAGGTCGACGCGGTCTTCCCGTTCTCGCTCACCGACACCAGGCGACCGGAGGGATCGTAGGTGTAAGCATAGGTCGTTGTCTTTCCGCCGATGGTCTCGCTTTTGTCGCTTACGCGTCCGTCGGCGTCGTAGGTGTAGTTGTTGCGGTAAAGGATCTTGCCTGAGTACTCGGCACTGTAGCCGGTCAGTTCGCCATACGAATCGTAGGCGTAAGAGTCCTTTGCCTTGCCAAGCGTGGTTCCGAGGACCAGCCCGAACTCCGCGCTGTTCTCCACGGCGAGTTCGCCGGCCTGCGTCACAAGGCCGTCCTCGTCATAAGTGAAGTCGATCGCATCGGCGCCATCCACAGTTTCGGAAGCGGCCCAGAAGTTGTCGTCGTAAGTCACATCGACAGAGCCGTTGACTCTCCCGCTCCATTTCGAGGCGATGGGCAGCGGCCCATTATAGCTGTAAGCGATGTCTTCGCCGCTCGTGCTGGTTTCCGAGTCAATGTTGCCGGTCTTCGCGTCATAGGCGTAATTGATGGTCTGCGTGGGCGTGGTGAGGGAACTCAACCGCCCCGCCGTGTCGTAGCCGAAGGCGATGGTCTTTCCATCCGGGCGCGTGACTTTGGTCAGGTCGCGGTCCGCG
Organism: Acidobacteriaceae bacterium; assembly: GCA_030040655.1. Taxonomy (GTDB): domain Bacteria; phylum Acidobacteriota; class Terriglobia; order Terriglobales; family Acidobacteriaceae; genus Telmatobacter. Next base: position 6,439 of record JASHTH010000541.1, read on the forward strand.
TCGTTGGTATACGTGGTTGGCCCGGCTCCTGAGAGGGAGGGCGGCGTGTATCCCGACAAGAGATTCACCTGCGTGTACTCCATCGTGTGGGCCGATTTGCCAGGAGGCGTCACCGCGGTGAGATTGCCGTTGGCATCGTATTGAAAGCCGATCACGCGCCCGTCGGGCAGCGTCGAGGAAAGCGGACGGCCATCCGCATCGTAGCTGAACTTGCTCTCATTTCCGAGCGGATCGGTTGCCGAAGCCAGGAAACCATCGCTGTTATAGGAGTAGCTTGTGGTTCTGTTCCCCTGCACAACTGTCGAGAGGCGTCCGCGTGCGTCGTAGCTGAAGCTCGCCGGCAGCAAGCCGTCGATCTGAACGCTTGCGATCCGTTCCAGGTCGTCGAGAATGGTCGTCACCTTGCGGCCGGCCGGGGTGGTGTCAACATAAGTGCGGTCCGAGCCGGTGAAGACCGAGGTGTAGGTGCGGCCGTTGATGGCCGCCTCATCGGTCTGGCTGGTCAGGTCGAAGGGATTGCCGTTGTCGACCTGTGCGTTGCGTGAGCCGGCGATGCGCATCGTGAGCGAGCCTTGCTTGAGCGTCTCGGTCGAGGTCACCGGCACCTGAATACCCCAGCGCGGATCGGGCGCTAGCGTGCTCGTGTCGGATTCCGCGTCAGGCAGTGTCGAAATGTCCTCGATCGCCAGGAGTCCCTCAACGTCGGTCTCCTGCGCCGTCAGCCCGCCAGGCCAGGTGTTCGTGAACTGCTGGTTGGTGGAAACCCCGGCCTGCGAGAACGCCGACTGGAACTTGCTCTTGACGCCGAGTGCCGTCGTTTCCGTGACGATATTGCCGTTGTTCGTATCCGTGCGGGCGAGCGTGATCGACCCGCCCGCCGCGTCCGAGTCGTTCAGTAGCCGTCCGTAATCGTCGTACTCAAACTTGTAGTGGTTCCCGTTGGCGTCGATATAGCTGCTCAGAAGTCCCGTGGCGCCGCTGGTGAGCTTGATCGCGTGGCCCGCCGGATCGATGACTTCGCTCAGATGGCCATTGGCATCGGTTCTCAGCTTGGTGATCTGGCCATACGGGGAGACGATTTCCGTTGGATGCTCGCTGGAATCGCGGCGGATTGTGGTTACGTTGCCGCTCAAGTCGGTGACCTTCACCAGCTGCCCGGCCGCGTCGTATGCGAAGCTGTAAAGCACCGCCCCGGTCATGGGGCGCAGTGTTCGCGTGTGAACATAGTTTTTGAATTCGTAGATCTCCGAGCCGTCTTCTGAGGTCAGATAGAGGTTACCGTTCGCGAAGACAGGCGCCTGCACGTCGGAGTCGTCGCGCGTCGAGCCGTCGCCGAGAAAGAGGGCTTTGGGCACGACTGCGTATGGTGTGCACGACCCGCCCGCGCACCACAACAGCAGAAGAGGCTCCATCGCGTGATGCACGTTGAGTGTCCAGCCGCCCAGGCTAAGCGCATCGGCGATGGCCACGACGTCTGTTCCCGCGTGCCCGGTGGCACGGTTGCTCTCGTAGTGGAGATAGAACGGAGTTCCAACGATGGGAATGGATTCGCCCAGGCTCTGGCTCTGCAGGCTCAGCTCCGATCCGCGTTTTTCCTTGCACCGTTTGCAATCGTCGTCGGGAACCACGGAAACCTGCAACTGGGCGGTGTAAGTGAAGGCGGTCAGGGAGTCCGCGACGAATTCGGCGAGTGTGGTCGTATCTGTCATGTACTGCGCCGACCCGTAGTAGACGGGAGCCGAGGTGAGGCCGGGCTGAAGATCACCAGGGTAGAACGCCGAGAGCCCTTCAGAGAGTTGGGTCGTCCCTGTATTGCAAGTGTCGGGTCCCGTAAAGGCTTCCGTAACCGAGATGAAACTGTTCTGAGGGGCTGAGAAAGCAAGGCCGGCGTCGTCAGGGCCGATATTTCCGTTTCCGCCGGTAAGCTCTCCGCTGCCGACGGCCAATCCGGTGCAATACCCACCCGATTGATTCGCGGCAGTCTCCTCCATGTCCTGGCCCGTCGCGACGCCGAATACCGAGCCCCCCCATGAGCCCCCCCATCCACATTTGCTCCCGGGCATCGCGAACCCGAGGGTGGCAGAGGAGTTTGTAGCGATGGACTCATAATCCAATCCCTCCCCGCCAGACCAGTTGCCGTTACTTGTATAAAGTATGGTGCCGTAGACCTGTGGAGCGCTCCACCAGGGATCGGGGCAATCCTCGGGGGGCAGCACCTGCGCTCGCGCGGTCGAGCTGATGAGCATCAGCGCCGGGGAGGCCAGGAAGACAACGAGAATGCTCTTGAGGCGCCCGGGTCGTGGGAGTGAATCCCCGATGGTCTGACCGAGAGCGGGAATAAACGCGTCGTGGCGACTTTTGACCATGGCTGCCTCCTGACCTCTTCATTAGCTCTCACAATGGAGCCTGTTCGGCTGCCCGATTGGCTCGGTTAGAGGCTCCATCGCATGATGCTCGTTGAGCGTCCAGCCGCCCAGGCTACTGGACACCGCTGGCAACGGCCGAAAGCGCCGCTGTCCGGATTGTGCGTAGTAGATTCACCCGACCTCCCGTGACGATCTGCGATCCGCCGCTTCCGGCATCTATACAGTGAATCGGAAAATGGGTTCAAACCGGCTCACCGATACCTAGCCGGGAAAAGGCTGGCGGAGCTCCGAATTCGCTGGACCGTGAGAAGCTTCGACGTTGGAGGGCCTGTGCGCGTCCATCCTAGCCAGGGCGGAGCGGCTTGTCGCCACCTGTTCAGGTAGGAATGAGAGAGCCGAAGTAATGCCGTTCGATTCTACCAGGACTTCTACGATAATCCCTGAGGCCAGGCCGCATCGGCGCCACCATCCTCAGTCTGGCGCCAGTGGAAGGCGCGGTAGGTTCGGTTGGCCTTGCCGGGAAGACGACCAACGCCACGCGCGCCAACTATGCAGTCAAACATGTTGCTGGCATGTGGGGCGTCACCAGCACGGCTCATCGAGGTCCCTTGGATCATCGTTCCGGGCGTATCACCGCCATTCCGGGACATTCGGGGGACGGAACACGGTTCAAGGCCGTTGGGCGGGCGAGAGTTCCGAATAGGCGACGATCCGACCAGTACGTCAAGTGTTGCCTTCCAACCAGATCATCTCCCCGCTAAAAGAAAAATCGCTCGCAGCTTACGAACTTGGGATGGCTTTTCCGCTTTCTCAGGATAAGGAAGATCTCACGCGCACCGTTTCTCCGCATAGTCCGAAGCTTTGAAGCTGCGCGTCCGTCACCCCGCCGATGCCTTCGTATGGAGGCACAGCGATACTCTCAGCGCAGCACTGTGTTCCGGGAAAGTAGCCCGGCCAGGATGGAGGACTTATGAGCATCGAAGGAATGAAGTTCTGTGATCTCTGTGGCGAGGCGATATTCCGAGACGATCTCGCCCCGGTCAAGATCGAGAAAGACGGCCATTTCCAACGCTTCCATTTCCACAACAGGCATAATAAAGACTGCCTGGCGCAGGAACTCTCGCTCTTGGAAACCGAACCGGCAGCCGCATAAGACGATGACTCCTTCCTGGCGGATTGTCGTACACGATTTCGATGAGGCGTAGAGATCTCAAGCTGGCGCTCGCGACAAGTTCGCTCACGAGGTCAATGTGAAAAGAGAACGCGTGAGTCGGATCGTCCTGGTGATCGTGGGGCTCTTGAAGCTGGCGATCATTTATCCGCTCTTTATGGACCTGTGGCATTCCAGCTGGCTTTTGGAGCAGAAGAACGAGGTCGAGCCGATGTTCCTGAGCATCTTTATTCCGGTCGGAGTCTCACTCCTGGTGGCCGCAAGGAGACCCTCTGGGCATCGCTCGATGATTGCTCTGGCCGCGTGGTGGCACATCTGCCACGGTGGAGTGATGGCGATTCAAACCGCGGAAGCCTGGGCCCACGGCGTCCATAGGAACTTTATGGATGTGGTCGTATTCCTTGTGGTCGGCGGAGTCCTCTTGGCGCTTCTGCCGGCAAAGCAAAAGGTAGTCGAGCCTGTACTCGCGTGAATGAGCGCAGATACCCCGCACCCTGCGCGGATAACAGTTACTTCTCGTCGTCTCCTCGCGGGTCTTTGCTGTTCTGGACGTATCACCGCCGACTCGTCCACGACCCGGACCCACCCCCGCGCGGCCGACCGGGTGGAGGCGAACAGACGGCATAGTGACGAGCTGCCGACCATCCGACCGAATTTGACGATCATCGATGAGGAAATGGGGCTGCAACCACGAAGTATCTGCTGCTATAAGTATCTGCTGATATGCCCTGAGATCACCTGAATGCGGGGCGAAGAGGCTTATGCCTGAATTTAAAAAGCTCATTGATGCGTCCAAACGAGGGGCGTTGGAAGACGTCAGGGCTCTCCTTCACGATCATCCGGAATTCATCAATTTGAGAGACGAACTCGGCGCGACGGCTCTTCACCACGCGG
>JASHTH010000542.1 GCA_030040655.1 Acidobacteriaceae bacterium
TTCTGACCAGCCGCAATGAATACCGCAATGGCTTCGCCAAACTCATTCCAACCAGCGACCTCAAGCGCTTTTCGGCACGTTACGTCGATGCTTCCATCCTCGTCAAACTCCCCGGCATCACGAAGCATCGATTGCGCTGCCAGCTTCGCAATATGAAGCTCCCGGCACTCGAAGTTCCCATCCCTGGAAAAGGACGCAAGTTGTTCGTCTCCAGAGAATCACTCGCTCCGCAATGCCTTCATGGGATCTAGCTGCGAAGCGCGCCACGCCGGGACAAGGCAGGCCAGTGCCGCTACCGCAAGCAAGGTTGCTGCCACGGCCGCAAATATCGCCGGATCGAGCGGCCGGGTTCCATAAAGCATTGACTGGATCAGGCGAACCGCTCCAGCGCTGGCTGCAAGACCAAACGCGAGTCCAAAAAGTGCTGGCCGCAGACCATCGCTCAACATCAATCGAAGAACCTGATCTCGCCTCGCTCCGAGCGCCATCCGGACGCCGATCTCCTGAGTACGCTGCGCGACGATGTACGACAGAACGCCGAATATGCCCGTCGCCGCCAATGTCAGTGAAAGCACTGCGAAGCCCAGGAGCAGGGTCGCGTTGAAACTCGCGTCGAAGGTCACCCTGCCCAGCAGTTGATCCATGGTGAGCACGTTATACACGGGCAGGTCGCGGTCCAGCTCCTGCACGGCACGCTGCACGGGCAGGGCAAGCAGCTCCACGTTGCGGCCGGATCGGATCACGAGCATCGCGCTGTTCCGCGTTCCAGCAAATACCGAGTAATATTGGATCGGCTTTGGATCTTGGTAGAGTTCGGAGCGCGTATCGCCCACGATGCCGACTATTTCCCAGTTCTTGTTTTCAAAGCCGAGATGCTTTCCGATAGGGTCCTCGTTGGGGAAATACTGTCGCGCAAATGCGGCATTGATCACTGCCTCGTTGGCGGCCTCCAACCGCTGATCCGCGTCAAAGAGATGTCCACGCAACAGCGGAATCCCCATCGCCTTGAAGTAGCCGGGCTCGGCATCGAAATTGATGGCGTATTGCGACGTGCCCTTAGGCAGCGGAGGATGCTCCACGATAGTAAAGCCATCGTCTCCCGGGTAGCCGCTTCCGGGAACGGACCGCGCCAAACCCGCGGCCTCCACGCCCGGCAACGCGCCTACCCGCTCCAGCAGCTCCGCAAAAAAGTTCACGCGACGGGCAGGATCGTTGTAGCTTCCGCCGAACAGATTGATGCGCATCGTTAGCACGTTCTTCGTCGCGCATCCCAGGTCGCTATAGCGCAACCGCAGATAGCTCTTCATCAGCAGCCCTGCCGCCATGAGCAGCACCACCGTCAACCCCACTTCGACAGCCAGCAGCGATCTGCGAAGCCGTGCGCGCCCCTGTCCCGCGCTCGCGATGCGCGACCCGTCCTGCAGTGCCGTTGATAGTTGGCTGCCCATAGTGCTCGTCGAAGCAAACAGTCCCGCGAACAACGCGCACAGTACCACCAGCGCTAGGGTGAACGCAGCAACCACTCCGTCGACTCGGATCGACTCAAAACGGCCGAAGTTCTGAAACGTTAAGTGCCCGAGCCACTGCACCAGTCCGTAAGCCAACGCTAAGCCACCCACGCCGCCTATGGCCGTTAGCAGTAGACTTTCCGTCAGCTGCTCGCGCAGCAGCCGCAGTCGCGCACCGCCCAGCACCGTCCTGATCGCTAACTCCTTGCGCCGGGCCGCCGCGCGGGCCACCAGCAGATTGGCGACATTCAGGCACGCAATCAACAGCACACACCCCGCCGCCGCCAGCAGCGCGTACAGAGGCCGCTTCAGGTCGCCCACCATGTCGTTCAGCAATGGCTGCGTGTTGGCGGCCCTGCTCACAAAAGGATTGTTGAGATTTGCATCGTGAACTTGGTGTGTGATGACAGAGAGATCGGCCCGCCCCTGCTCCTCTGTCACTCCAGGCTTCAGCCGCCCGATGATTTCAAATTGGTGGTTGCCCACCGCCGTCATGTACGTCGCCGGAAAATAGTTGTACGCCGACGTCCACAGTTGCGTCCCTGAGTCGGGAAATGCAAACCACTTTGGCATTACGCCGATCACCCTATAGGGCAGTCTGTTCAGCCGGATCGTCCGGCTCACGATCGCAGGATCACCCCCGAAGCGCCGCTTCCAGAGACTCCAACTCAGCAGCACGACCCTATTACTCCCATGCTGGTCCTCCCCTTCCGTAAAGTTGCGCCCCAGTGCCGGCTGTACGCCCAGTGTTGGCAGCAGATTTGCCGTACATGCTACGCCATCCAGCATTTCCGGCAGTTCGCCGCCCTCGGTGGACAGATTGAACTGTGCCTCGCCCAGCATCGCCAGGCTGGAAAAGCTGCGGTTCCGCTTTGCCCACACGGCATACATGCCCGGTGCTACGCTATTCATCGGAAACTGATCGTTCGAATTCTCGTAAATCACCAGAATCTGATCAGGGTCTTCGAACGGAAGGGGCTTTAGCAACACGCTCCAAACAACTGTGAATAGAGCCACATTTGCGCCAATTCCCAGTGCCATTACCAGAATCGCCGTAGCAGTGAACCCCGGCGCCCGCATTAAGGTTCGCGTGGCGTATTTCAGGTCTCGCCACACACTTTCCACGGCCGCGAAACTGTTCTGCCGCCAGAGCCGCTCCCGCACCTTCTGCGGATTCCCAAACTTAATCCGCGCCTGCCGCCGCGCCTCGTCCGGCGTCATGCCGCGCGCCACGTTCTCAACCGCCTCTTCCTCCAAATACGACTCGATCTCGCTCTGCACCTCGGCGTCTGCGCGCCGGCGCTGAAAGAACCTGAGGCAACTCATACTCCCTCCTCAACCCTGCGTCACTTCGGCCCATCACCAGTCCAATAGCTCACGACATCCACCGCCAGCGGCTCTCTCTTGCGTCAACCTGCGGCCAGACATCAGTCTGTGCGCAATGCCTGCATGGGATCTAGCCGCGAGGCTCGCCACGCCGGGACGACGCACGCCGCGCCCGCTACCAACAACAGCACCACACTCACCAAAGTAAACACCGCCGGATCGAGCGGCGGAGTTTCATACAGTATCGAGTGGAGCAGACGCACAACTGCAGCGCTCCCTGTCAGGCCAAGTACAAGCCCCAACAGCGCGGGCCGCAGGCCGTCCAGCAGACTCTTCCATAACACATGGTTCCGCTGTGCGCCCAGCGCAAGCCGAATCCCATTCTCGCCTTGTCTTTGGGCGACCAAATACGAGAGCACCCCAAACAAACCCACAGCGGCAAGAAGAAGAGACACTAGTGCAAACGCTGCTACAAGCGATGCTTCGAGGCTCGCATCCAACGTGCTCTTGCCGAAGACCTGGTCCATCGTAAGAACGTCTCTCACCGCGAGATTCGGATCCATACCGGCAATGGCCTTTTGAATGGGCAATGCAAGGGTCAACGGTTCGGGTCCTGTGACAGCCGCCAGCGACACTCCGTTTTCCTCACCACGAAAAAGGGGGAAGTACATTGTGGGTTCAGCGTCTGAGGCCACGGTGTCTCGCACGTCTCCGACAACTCCTGCAATCTGAAAGTTATGCGGCTCGGAGAAATTATCGTCATCGATGTGTTTCCCAAGCGGATCAGTATTGGGAAGGAATTTACGCACGAAGGACTGACTGACGATGGCAAATTCGCTCTGTCCCAAGCGCTCATTCGGCTGGAAGAACCGGCCCTTTATCAGCGGAATCTGCATCGTCCGGAAGTAGCCTGGATCGACACTGGCTACATTGGCATCAAGAGAGTGTCCTGGCGGCAGCGGCGGATTTTCGGGAATGAAGAATCCGTGGTCTGACGCCCCTCCGCTCCCCGGCAAAGCATCTGTCAATGCGGCGGCTTCTATTCCTGGTAAAGCCCGCACGCGCTGGAGGAGAGCATCGTAGAAATTGGTCCGCGCAAGCGGCGTCTTGTACGTGGCATCTGGAAGAGCAATGCCCATGGTCAGCACATGATCCGTGCGACACCCAAGATTGACCGAACGAAGATGCAGGTAGCTCTTCAGGAGCAGGCTCGCGCCTACGAGCAAAACCACGGTTAGAGCTACTTCGAGCGAAAGCAGCACGCGCCTTGCTCCAGCTGCGACATGCCCTCCGATTTGCGAGCGTGTCGATTCCTGTAACGGACCAAGGATTTGCTTTTCTTTCAAAGTCAGAATGGGAATTAGCCCGGCGAGCAGTCCACAGAAAAGCATGATTCCAGCTCCCGCCAGAATGGCGACGCCGTCCAGATGCACTCCGTCCGCACGCGGAATATCGGAGTGCATGCTCACCAGCCAGCGAATCGCCATCCATGCCAGGAACAATCCCAGCAGCCCGCCAGCTACGCACAACAACACGCTCTCTACAAGTTGCTCCCGGACTAACCGCCAGCGGCCTCCGCCCAGCGCCGTACGAATTGCGGCCTCCCTTCGACGTGCAGCCGAGCGTGCCACCAGGAGATTGGCGATATTCAGGCAGCCGATAAGCAACAGGCATCCCGTGGCAGCGAGGAGCATAAGAAGGGCAGGCTCAATCTTGCCGACGCGCGACTCGAGCAGCGGCATGACATGAGTCGCGGTGGATACAAAGTCACTGGGAAAGCGCTTGTGAATGCCGGCCTGGATTGCGCTCGTTTCCGCCTGGGCCCGCGCCACAGTAACGCGTGGCTTCAAACGCGCGAAAACCTGAAAATTGTGAGCACCATGCGATTGCATCATCTGCGGAAGAGTTTCATGAAAGAAGGGCGTCCATAGCTGCGCCGTAGAGTCGGGAAAGTCTGCGGCGGCGGGTATGATGCCGATGACCGTATACGGCTTTGCGTCAAGCAGGATGGTTTGACCCAGAATCTTGGGGTCACCCGCATAACGGCGCTTCCACAGCCCCCAACTGAGCACGACGGTCGCATTCGCTCCCTGTCGGTCATCGTCGGCGTCGAAAAACCTTCCCAGTGCGGGCTTCACACCGAGCAACTCATACATATTCCAGCTTCCGGTAAACGCGTGAACATATTCAGGAAGCTGGCCAGCGGTTCCCGAGAGGTTGTAACTGTTCGAGTTCCAGGCAATCGCCATCTGCTCAAAACCGTGCTGCTGCTCGCGCCAGTCAATAAAATCGGGACCGGAGACGGGACTATGACCGTGTGTCGGATCGTGAGCGTCCGCGTCGTAGATTCGAACCAATCGGCCCTGATCCTCGAAAGGTAAGGGCTTCATCAGAACAGAATGGACGACGGTGAACATCGCCACGGTAGCACCAATACCGAGACTCATCACCAGAACCACGATCAGAGAAAACCCCGGAGTCCGCGTTAAGGTTCGCATGGCATACTTCAGGTCTCGCCACGCAACTTCCACCACAACAACGCTATTCTGTCTCCAGAGTCGCTCCCGCACCTGTTGCGCATTGCCCAGCTTGATCCGAGCCTGCCGCCGTGCCTCGTCCGGCGTCATACCGCGCGCAAGGTTCTCAGCCGCCTCTTCTTCCCAATAGGACTCGAACTCGTTCTGCACCTCGGCGTCCGCTTGCCGCCGGTGAAAGAACCTGTGCCAGCTCATACCGCCTCCTCAACCCTGCGTTTCTTCGCCCATCACCAATCCGATCGCCCGCGTCATCTGTCGCCATCGGCTGGTCTCACGCACAAGCTGTTTTTTCCCGGCCACCGTCAGCCGGTAGAACTTCGCTTTGCGGTTGTTTTCGCTCGCGCCCCAATAGGACGACACCCAGCCACGATCCTCCAGTCGATGGAGCGCTGGATAGAGCGAGCCCTGCTCCACTTCCAGCACATCCTCCGATGTGCGCTCGATCACTTTTGCGATGGTGTGCCCGTGCGCGTCCCCCGTAATTAGGGTCCGCAGGATCATCATGTCGAGCGTGCCCTTCAGCATCTCCGCGTCGGACTGACCCTTCTTTACCATTGGCGGCCCCTCCACTCGAATTTCTTTGGGAAAGAACATAGTACACCACTAGGACTTCTATGGGAAGTAACCCTGAATCGCTCGCCGCCACCGTTGCGACGCACCGAATTGACTGAAAAACTCCGCGAAGAATGGGGCAGAATCCTTCTGTGGATGATTGACGGTTGTTTGGGTTGGCAGGCGGAAGGTCTACATGCTCCCAAGGCTGTGATTGAAGCAACCGCAAATTATCTGGCAGACGAGGATGTGCTTTCCCGGTGGGTGGAGGATCGCTGCGAAGTGAAATGCGGGAGACGGGC
>JASHTH010000543.1 GCA_030040655.1 Acidobacteriaceae bacterium
GATCTCCTGCGCATGGGCATTCTTCTCAGTGAGCTTCGCAACGCGAGCCGTCTCTTCGCGCAGTTGTTCATTCAGGCCATTGATTCTCCAGCCCAGCCAGGCGCAGATCATCAAAAGCGCAGCTACTGCGGCATACGGAATCCAGAGCGCTGTCCGCGTCGCGCGCCGGCGATCGATCGGGATCGCCTTTACAGCGGGTGCAACCGCTTCGACGTCGGCCGCAATGCGCCCGAGGAATCGATCGCGCGCGCCAGCGGGCAGGGCGCGCTCGTCGGTACTCAGCGCCACCAGCGCCAGATCGCCCTCCAGCGCCGCCAACTCGCCCCTGCACTCGGCACATTCCGCCACATGAACCCCCGCATCCAACGACTCCTCAGCTGAGAGAGCCTGTAATGCCAGCAGGGCCAAGTCTTCGGCGGAAATGTGGCGGCCGTCGGTCATGACGCCAATCCCTTTCGTAAACTCATAAGCGCGGTTCGAATTCTAGTCTTCACGGTGCCGAGAGCGTCCCCGGTTTTTGCGGCGATTTCGTTGTGCGTCAATCCGTCGAAGAATGCCAGCTCGACCGAGCGTTTCTGTTCAGCCGGGAGTCCTTGCATCACCCCGCGGATTTTCTCCATCAGCCGAGCCCGCTCCACTTCCGAGGCGAGATTTGTGGCCGAAGCAAGCATTACGGCTTCCACCGGGTCGCTGGGCTTGCGGCGCCGCAGCACGTCGATCGCTCGATTGCGGGCCATTACCGCCATCCATGCGCCCAGCGAGCCGCGCATTTGAACATACGCGTGCGGCCCCTTCCAAACCTGGAAGAAAATATCCTGGGTCACATCTTCCGCTTGAACTGTATCGCCAAGGACCCGCAGCGCCACCGAGTACACCAGCCCACTATAGCGATCGAACACCTCCGCCATAGCCTTTTGGTCGGACGCCCGCACACGATCCATCAACTCCGCATCGGTGGCGCGCTCCGAACCCGGTTGCGCACGTTCGCCCGGCTGGCCGGGGCGGAAAGCAGAGTCCATCGAATTAAGTAATTCGTCGGCCATTGAGCGGGCAACTAGCAGTATTCTAAAGGACAACCCTGTATCTCATTCCCCAATCTTGATTCTCCCGTCATCCATTGGATCGTTCCTCTCGTTGCTCTCCTGGTCGTCCGCGCACACTCTTCTGTACGCGGCAAGGCGTGAGATGGATTCGTTAGAAGCTGTATTTGGCCGCCAGCTGCATCAGCCTGGGCGCCGCGGCGCTTACTATCTTTCCAAAATTCGGGTCTTCGACCTGTCCGTCCACCGATGCAGGACCGTAAAACTGCGTATGGTTGAATGCGTTGAAGGCCTCCACCCGTAATTCCAGATTGCCCGATTCGGTGAATCGAATGCTTTTTTGCAGCGTCATGTCGAAGTTTTCAATCCCTGGGCCATAGAACGCACGGCGTTTCGCGTTGCCGAGCTGGCCAAGGCGTTCTTCGGGAAAGAGCGCTGTGTCGAATGCCGGTTTTTCGTTTCGGCCATTGGTGTTGGTTTGGAGCGGTCCCGGCAGCTGCTGCGGCGTGTCCAGCAGATAGTTGTTTACCCCATTGCCAAGCGTCCCCAGTAGCGAGTTGTCTGAGTTGTCTGTAAGCGTAACTGGAAATCCCGTGGCGAAGCGCGTCGTTCCCGAGAGGCTCCATTGCGAAGTCAACCAATTTGCTTTTCCGCTGATTTGCTCGATCGGCAAAGCAAGGCTGTAGCTCGCGACGAATGAGTGCCTTTGGTCCCATGCGGAGATGGCGCGGCTTTGGCGCGGATTCAAGGGATCAAGCTGTTCGCCAATATTCGAACCCTGGTCAATGGACTTGGCGAAGTTATAGCTCAGCAGGAATTGGGAGTTTCCACGCTGATAGCGCAACGTCGATTCGAGCGCATTATAGTTCGAGTTCGCAATCGTCGCATCGACCGTGTTTTCGCCATAGATCTCGCTGCCCGCAATCTCGCTACCGTTGCTCTGTCCGCTGCGCGTTCCGTAGATCGTTTGTCCGCGCGCTGTCGTATAGTTGTTGTCTTCGCCAAACGGTCCGCAGCCGGGCAGGCTGAGGCACAGCGCCGGGTTTCCGAGATTGACCGAAACTACTGCCGGAATGCGATGTCCTTCGTTCCCGACGTAGTTCACAGTTAGCAGCGCGCGTTGGCCGATCTGCCGCTGAATCGAAAACATATAGTCCCCAACGTACGGGACGCGGGCATGAAGATCGAAGAAAGGATCGGCTGCCAGCGGCACAAAGTTCGCCCAGTGAACGGACGCGTCAGGGTGCGCTGCCGACACATTGTGCGACGGAAATGCAAATGGGAATCTCTGACCGTTGTCGACGCCGGTGGCTGCAGTGAGGAACGGCGTCGCCATCAGCGGCGGGGACGGACTCAGATAGTTGTAACCGAAGGGAGGGACGGCGTACATGATTCCGGCCAGCAATCCCGGGAATTCGGTGTAGAAGATTCCATAGCTGGCGCGAATGCTGCTCTTGCCCTCGCCACCCAATAGTGCTCTCGCCAATCCGCCTCTGGGCCTGGGCGCCCACGCGATCCC
>JASHTH010000544.1 GCA_030040655.1 Acidobacteriaceae bacterium
AGTTTCGTTCCCGACCAGAGTCCGACCCGTGGCGCCCCTTTATTGCAATTCCTGAGTCGTTGTATCCCGAAGCCGCTGTACTCAAGTCGACGCGACCCCCAGGGAGCGGCGACCTTGGACGGAATCCGAAAGGCCACAGCAACTCAGGAATTGCCGTAGCCGTGGCGAGACCGATCTATGCCGCTCTCAGCCCCTTAAGGATCGTGTTCGTGCTCAGTCTCAGTTCAGCGGCGATATGGCGGATACTCTTGCCCTGGTCCCGTCCAGCGCGCTACCAACGGCGGACGCGGCCCACGTCTACATGGACGAAGTTCGAAGCCTGATAGTACCCCACTCCGCCGCGGTGCAATGCGAGAGCCGCGTCCCGAAGCCGGGCAGTGGAAAGATCGGACAGGCGAATGTCGATGGCTTCGGCCTGCATGTGGAGGCTGTGCTCCGCGACCCCCGTGTGGGCGTGACGGGTACGCAGGAATTCGTTGGTTTGGGGCGTGCGGTATCCGCAGATTACATCGATCTCGTCGTTGGGCTCGCCGACCGATGCGAGCAGGTCGTGCAGCAGGTCGAAGAGGCGAGGGTCGTAGTGGTGAACTTCGCCGGTGCGCCAGTCGCGGAGGTAGTAGTCAAGCCTGTGGAGAGCCTCAGGGATATAGGTGTCGCCGCGGCGATAGACGATGTCGATGCGCTCATTGGTGTGGGTGTGGAAGAAGCGCAGGCGGTACTCGGGTTCGGGCTGGGTACTGGTGGAACTGACAATCGCCTGGGGGTTCGTGAACGGCGCAGCGATAAGAACGAGGAATGCGAGATGCAAAAAATGCTTCATTCTGGATGTTGTTCTTGCTTTTTTCGTCACCATTGGCGCGGGAATCGCCTCTTAAGTATTGTATCGGGAATCTCAGAAGGGTGCAGGCGCCGGCATGGCGCCCGTGCGCGGGCCATTCCGGCACACGGGCGGCACAAAGACGAAAGAGCAGAGCGATGGTTCATGCAGGGAAGTTTCCAAGGTTGGCGATGTTATTCAGTCTCTCGGCGTTGATGCTGGGAGGAGGCTGCCAGGCCAAGGAGCACGAGGCAGCCAGGCAGAGCGTGCCCGAGGCAAGCAGCGGAGCGGTGCAATTGAGCGCAGAAGGGCAGGCGGCGCTGCATCAGATTGTCGATTCGGGCCGCGATGCAGAGCTGCACTGGCCGGATTTCTCCCCGTGCCAAGCCGATGTAAAGGCCTTCTACGACAGTTCAAACTATGCGCCGGCCTGGGTGCGAAACCGGCAGCCTTCCGCGGCGGCGCTTGAGTACATTGCCATGTTTCAGCAGGCGGCTGAGAAAGGCTTTGTGCCCGAGGACTATGACGCTTCGCTATGGGCGGACCGGCTGAACAGACTGAAGAATTCTCCCACAGACGCGGATCTGGCGAAATTCGACGCGGCGCTCACGGTGTCGTTGATGCGGTATGTGCGGGCGCTGAATGTGGGGAGAGTGAATCCGAAGATGCCGGGGCGCCAGGTCAACATCAGAGACCAGAAGGTCGACATGGCGGTCTTCGTACACCAGCAGTTGGAGAACGCTGCCGACCCGGCAGCCGAGATGAAAGCCGTAGAGCCTCCGTGGCCGGGATATTGGCGGACGCTGGATTGGCTGCATCGGGCGACCGCAATCGTTAAGGAGGATACTGGAGGGCTGCTGCCGGTTCCGCAAAAGCCGGTTCTGCCAGGGCAACCTTACGCGAGCGTGCCTCGGCTCACGGCGTTGTTGAGGCTGATTGGCGATCTGCCCGCCGACGCGCAAGTCGATCCGAACTCGGGTGTCTACGGGGGCGCCCTGGTGGATGCCGTGAAGCAATATCAGGATCGCCACGGGCTTGACGTGGACGGGAAACTGAGCGCATCGGTGGTCAACGACCTGAACGTTCCGCTGAGCCACCGGCTGGAACAGATTGTGCTCACGCTGGAGAGATGGCGCTGGGTGGAGCACTCGTTTCCGCAGCCACCGATTGTGGTGAACGTGCCGGAGTTCAAGTTGCGGGCCTATGACGCAACAGGCCATGTGATGCTCTTCAAGAAAGTCATCGTAGGCAAGGCATACGGACACCACACTCCGCTATTTGAGAAATACATCAAGTATGTGGTTTTTCGGCCGTACTGGGAAGTAACTCCCTCGATCCAGCGTGCGGAGATCGTGCCGCACATCGAGCGCGATCCGAGCTACATATCGAAAAAGAATTTCGAAGTCGTCGACGCCGATGACAAGGTGGTGACCGATAGCGTGGTTTCCGCTGAGGTGCTGGCGCAGTTGCGCTCCGGGCACTACCGCGTGCGTCAAAAACCTGGACCGACGAATTCCCTGGGCCTGGTGAAGATCATCTTTCCAAACTCGGACAATGTGTACCTGCACGGAACGGACGCTCCACAGCTCTTTGCGCTCTCCCGCCGCGATCTCAGCCATGGCTGCGTCCGCGTGGAGAATCCATCCGACCTGGTGGCGTGGGTGCTGCGCAATAACCCCGGTTGGGATTTGCAGCGAGTGCAGGCGGCCATGAACGGAACGACCGACAACGTCACCGTGAACCTGGAAAAGCCGATCCCAGTGCTGATTCTCTATGCCACTGTTGCGACATTGGAAAACGGGCGGGCTTACTTCCTGGACGACATTTACGGATTCGATGCCGAGCTGGAAGCGATGCTGGCCAAAGGATACCCCTACCCGAGCTCGTGAAGAAGGGGGCTCGCTATCTTCGATCCGACAATCCAAGAGTACGCGCATGGCGGAAGGGATTGAACTCCGCACGTTCCGGGAGAGTCACCACCTATGCGGAAGTTTCAGCTTCAGAAGTGCGCACGAAGGCTTCTCGATCCGGTGTAGCACAGAATGAGAACGAAAATTCCATCGGCCCTTGCCAGCGCGTGATCCCTGTAGGTTCTCGGGCCGGCATTTGTGTTAGGGCACGACTTCAGTCGTGCCAAAAAGACGCAAATAGAATGGGGCTTTAGCCCTTGAGGGCCGCTTTTGGGGGCTTGGTCTTCAGGGTTTTCGATTTGCAAGGCACTGCCTGATGCCCATAATTCTCTTTGGACACCGTAATGTACGGCCTGAAGGCTCGTGCCCTCTATGCCGAGGCCGCTCAGATCAGGAACTGACACACTGCTCCTCGGCCAGACATCCTGCCGTCATGGTAGATTGAAATTCCACGGAGATTGGCATGGCGGTTGAAGTTCAGCTCCACGATCGCGGCGAGACCATCGACCTGCAGCAGCAGGTTTTCCGGCTGCAGGCGCTGCTCGAGGTCTCGCGGCAGGTCCACGCCACGACACGCGAAGACGAGGTGCTTGAAACCGTTCTGCGTATCGTCGTGCGCGAGCTGGAAATGGCCGGCGCGGCTTTTCCAGCGGCCGGCCTGTCCTACGGCGACAAAATCCCCCTGACCGACGGCCAAAACGAGCCGCCCACCTGGCTGCGCATGTATCCCCTCGACGACCGCGACGGCAAGCGGATGACCGAGCTGGTGGTGGCGCCTCCCGAGGGCCGCGAGCTGACCATCTACGAGGCCGACTTTCTTGAGGGGCTCGCCTTGCAGGCCGCCGTCGCCCTGGAAAACGCGCGTAATCACAAGCGCAACATCGAATTCGCCCGTGTGCAGCAGGATCTGGACCAGGCCCGTGGTATCCAGCGCTCGCTCCTGCCGCAGAAACTGCCCACGATCCCCGGCTACTCCATCGGCTATCGTTCCGTCACCTGCTACGAGGTGGGCGGCGACTACCTCGACATTGTCACGCTTCCCGGCGGCGCGCTGCTGATTGCCGTGGCCGACGTGGCGGGCAAGGGGATGGCTTCGGCGATCATGATGACCAGCTTCCGTTCCGCCTTCCGCGCCATGGCCATTTCCGGAATGCCCATGGATGCCCTGGCCACGCGCATGAACCAGCACCACTACCAGGAGGGCGAGGAAGCCCGCCGGCGCTACGTGACGGCCATCTTTCTGCGCCTCAACGCGGAACGGAACGAGATCGAGGTGGTCAACGCCGGCCACAATCCCGGCTTCCTCGCGCGTCCGGGAGAGCCGGTCCACCAGATCGAAGCAGCGGGCACGCCGTTGGGCCTGCTGCCGGGGATGCAGTACGCGAGCGAACGCCACGAGTTCGTTCCCGGAACGCGCCTGCTCTTCTACACCGACGGCCTCACCGAGGTCTTCCGCGGAGATGAAGAGTTTGGTCCGGAACGGTTGCTGGACAACTTTTTGAAAAGCCCGGCGCAAAAGGCCGATGGTATTCTCGATGCATTGTGGGCAAGCATTGACGATTTTTCGGATGGCGGCCCTCAGACCGACGACATGACGGCCGTGGCGCTTTGCCGTTGCGCGGATCGGCCGGAGAACGAGGTATGAAACAGTTCAAGTCCACCAGCGTGGAAGTGCGGCTGCCCTCGCGGATGGGATTCGAGAAGGTGGCCATGAGCAC
>JASHTH010000545.1 GCA_030040655.1 Acidobacteriaceae bacterium
GGCCGTCCGGGTCCATGCCGACAATGGCTGCGCGAAGCACCTCGCGCTCCTGGCAATAGTTGCACGACGAACCGATAGAAACGAACACTCGCGTGGCGCCGCGCACCTCGGCGATGGCGACGGTGCGCGTGAGGTGCCAGCCGCCGTACTTGTAGTTCAGGCCGTAGTCGGGAAAGCGAATCAGCGTCTCGGGCGGCGAGGACGGCGCCTTGTCGCCGGCATGGTATCGGTAGCGGACGAGCTTGTCGGTCAGCGGCACATAGAGCCAGCTCTGGTGCGTCGCCGGGTCGGTCCAGAAGGCGACGTTATTGGGATTGCGAAGGCGATCGAGGTAATGCGTGATGCGCGTGAATCGGCGTGCCTGCGCGTCCCATCCCTCGAGGATGAAGACAGAGCCGAGCCGGTTATCGGAGATGTCGTGCATGCCGGTGACAAAGATGCGCCCGTCGGGCGACCGCGCAAAGAACCGAACCCGCCGCAGGCCGCTCGCCGCGATGTCGATGTCGAATGGCTCAGGCAGCGAGAGAGTGATCGATTTGCCGGGTGCGTAGCCGAGGGTGTGCGCGGTCTGCGCCGTTGCAATGGTCGCGGCCAGGCAAAGAAGCGGTGACGCCAGCTTCAACGGGAGTAAAGATCGGTACATATTCCTAGAGCTTGTTTCAAAAATGGTGATTTGAAAGGGCCCGACTTCAGTCGGGCCGAAATCAGCCGCCAAATTCTAGGGGTTTTAACCCCTGAGGGACGTACTTAGCACGAGTTGACGGATTTTTGAAACAAGCTATAGACATAGACGAGGAGCGCGATCCGAAAGTGTCGGCCGGGGCTAGGTTTTTCCCCGATGTGCCGGAATGCGTCTACTTCCGAAGCTACTGGCACAAGTGTGCACGCAGGCCGGGATTCCTCCCGGCTGTCGCTAGCCTTTAGGGAAACGATTGACGTTCGAATGTGCCAATAGGGAAGGGCTCGAAACGTACGTGGCGCTGCAGATGGGAGCTGGCCTATAAGAAATTCTACCTCTCGATCTCCTCCTTCGCGCGCGCATCGGTCATTTGGTTTTGAGAGGGTCTCATGGTCCTTTCATGAGATTGAGCCATTCCCCGCCTCAGCCTCCCCGAAAAAATGAGCAGCCTGGAGAGCGGCTTTGTTACCGCTTCCTCCAGGCTGAGTCAATCGATGGAATCGCGAACGGCGGCTTGCCGCACAAAGCCGGCTGCGGGGTTCATTTTACCGTGAAAGGTTCCGAAGCTGGGGTGCTCACCGCATAGTTTGGCGCTTTCGCGATCGCTTTGATCGTCTCCGAGGCCTCGATCTTGATTGGCCCCTTGTATTTTGTCGAAGCCAGCGTCGGAGTCGCGTTGGTGGTTGTGTAATAGATCTCCGCGCCTTTGGTCGCATCGCTGATTGTCACGGTCCCGCCCTTCGCGATCTTCCCCCCGGCCGGTATGATTTTGGGTTTGGCCGTCTCGATCTCGTACATAACCGTAGCCGGTGCGCTCTCGTGCCGATCGGGAGCCACGGCCATTGCCTTGATGGTCTCGTTCTCCGAAATGGCGATGGCTCTTGTGTATTTGGTAGAGGCAGTCGTCGGCGTCTTCCCGTTGGTCGTGTAATAGATGGTCGAACCGGGCATCGCGTCGGCGATCGTAACCGAGAAGGCCTTGGCAAACGTTCCCGATTTCGCAGAGAAGGTTGGCGTATTCACGACGATCACATACGACGATGACGCCTTTGTGCTGGGCAGGTAACCGGTTGCGTAGGCGATCGCTTGCAGCGTTTCGTTCACCGATACCTTGATGGGACCCGTATACAGCGTGGACGCGTTGGTCGGCGCCTTGCCGTTGGTCGAGTAATAGATCGCGGCGCCGGCTATGGCGTCTTTGATCGTCACCGTCTGCACGCCGGTATAGGTTCCGGTTCCCAGCGAGATGGTCGGTGTCGCCGCGGGCACCGACAGCACGTTGAGCGTGACCGGAACGACCATTCCCTGATCGCCCGCGCCGGAGGTCACGATCACTTCGCCGAGGTAAGCGCCCGGAGCGAGGTTGGCGACCGGAGACGCGGAGACCTCGATGGCGCTCGGTGTGCCGGCGCCGCAGCAGCCGAAGCTGTTGGGGTTGATGCTGAGCCAGTCTCCGCCGGTGGCGCTGGCGCCGAGGCCGAAGTAGCTGAAGTTGGTTGCTGTGCTGACCAGGGTGATGGGCTGGTCGCCGGGATTGGCTCCGCCGTAGGGCTTGTTGAAGACGAGTGGCTTGACGGGCTCGAAGACATTGGCCCCGACGACGTAGGCGACAGGGATGGTCTCGATATCGTTGCCGGAGGTAAGCACGATCTGGCCGTTGAACTGGCCGGCAGTGAGCGCCTGGCCGGGAAGATTGCTCGAGGTCACGCTCACCGTAAGCGTGTCGGGCGCGGTGCCGCTGAGAGAGGAGATCTGCAACCAGTTGCCGCCGTCCGACGTGGACGCCGTCGCCTTCCAGCTCAACGTGCCCGGGCCGGTGCCGGCGTTGCGAATCGCGAAGGACTGCGAGGCGGGGTTCGTTCCGCCGGTGGCCTGGAAGAAGCTGATGGCGCCGGGAACGTCGTCGAAATAGGTCGACGTCGGCGCGTTCACGGTGAG
>JASHTH010000546.1 GCA_030040655.1 Acidobacteriaceae bacterium
GTCGCGCCGCGCGCCGGGCCGATTTCAGCTTAAAGTAATCTTATGCGGGCCGTAGTTTCCCTATCTTCCCCTTCTGGGCTTTCGCGCTGGCTGGCGGGTGCGCTGGCCGCGCTTCTGGCCGTTGCGCCGGTTCCTGGGCATTCGAGCGTGGACACGACGACGAAATCGTCTCACCACTCCTCGTCCAGCAAGGTGGAAGCCTCGTCCCACAAGACTGCGACGCACCGCGTGGCGCGGCGGCATGGGCGCCGGCCTGGAACGCGGGCTTCGCGCATCAAGCGCACGGCGCGCATTCGCCAGGCCTTTGTCGCCTCCACGGAGTTGCGGCCCATGGCCCAGCAACTGGCCACGATGCGCAGCCCGGCAGCGTATGTGGGCGTGACCAATTACGCGCATCGACAAACGGGAGAGGCGGCTGCGGCTGCCTACCTTGCCCTGGGCCACGCCTACCTGCTCGACCATCGTTACAGCGAAGCCGAGGAGAGCTTTCGCGCCGCCCGCAAGGCCGGCGACGCCCTGGCCGACTACGCCGACTTCCTCGCCGCGCAAGCCTACCATGAAGGAGGCAGCAATGCCGAGGCCGAGGCGTTGCTCAAGGGCTTCAACGACCGGTATCCCGACAGCATCTTCGACGACAAGGCTCCCGAGCTCGAGGCCAACGTGCTGCTGGCCGTGAACGATGTGCCCGGCGCGCAGAAGGCTCTGGAGGCCGACTCGGACGACGAGGACCAGCCCGCCTATCAGCTTGCCGAAGCGCAGATTGAGTTCCAGCTCGGCCACAGCGACGACGCTACGGCCGCTTATCGCAAGCTGCTACTGGCGCATCCGCTGAGCGGCGAAGCGCAGGCAGCCCGCGACAAGTTGCGGTCGATGGGCGCGCTTTCGACGCTGAGCAGCGCGGAGCTGCGCAGCTTGGGCGACGCTTACTATAACGCGGGGCGCTGGGAAGACGCTGCCGAGCAATACCGCGCGCTGACTCGCGTTCCGGGCATCGAGCCGGTGATTCGCGAGGGGTTCGAAATCGCCGTCGCCGCCTGCGATCTGAAGCTGAGGCGGCTGACCGGGCGCGAAGCCGAGGCCCTGCCCCAGACCCACGACGACAACGGTGCGCGGCGTCTCTACCTGCTGATGGAGCTGGCGCGCAGCCACGACGATCTCGCCGAGCAGCAGCGCCTGGTCACGCAGATGGAGACCGAGTTCCCGAACAGCCAGTGGCTTGCCGAGGCACTCTTTTCCAGCGGCAACATGTACCTGCTGCGGCGCGACTATCCCGCCGCCGTGGCCTACTACGGCTATCTGGCCATGCACTTTCCGCAGAGCAAGAATGCGGCGGCGGCGCACTGGCGCGCCGGCTGGCTTGACTACCGGCTCGGGAAATATGACGACGCGGCGCAGATGTTCAATGAACAAATCACGCTTTACCCCTCGAATGACGAGACCGCTGCCGCGCTCTACTGGCGCGGCCGTCTCTACGAGATGCAGGACCACGAGACCGCCAAAGCTGCAGCCAACTACCGCGCCATCGTCCGCACCTATCCGCACTACTTTTACGCGCAGATGGCGCGCGAGCGGCTGACGGCGCTTGGGTCGCCCCAGCCGGCGGAAGACGCGCAGCTCGACAACTTCAAGCCGCTGCCCGTGCCGCATCTCGATGACAGCTTTCCCGCCGACAGCCCGCACCTGGCCAAGGCGCGTTTGCTGGCCAATGCCGGCCTGAACGACTACATTTCGCAGGAAATTGCCGCCGACCCGAATTCGGCTTCGTGGAGCGCGTTGGCCGAAGCGCAGATCTACGCGTCCTATGGCGAGACTTTCCGCGCCATGCGCGCTTTGAAGCGTGCGCTGCCTTACGCGGCATCGGCGCCCATCAAGGCCATTCCGCTGCCATACTGGCGCATTCTTTATCCCGAGCCTTACTGGGATACGATCAAGGCCGAGTCGGCGAAAAATAACCTCGATCCCTATCTGGTGGCCTCGCTCATTCGCCAGGAATCGGAGTTCAATCCCTCGGCGATCTCCTACGCCGACGCGTGGGGTCTTATGCAGCTATTGCCCTCCGTGGGCCGGCAGTTAGCCCGCGAAGAGGGAATGCACAACTTCCAGACCTACCAGCTTCTCGATCCGGAAACGAACATTCGCCTCGGCACGCGCTATCTGCGCCAGATGCTCGATCACTTCGGCGGAGAGATGGAATACGCTCTCGCCGCCTATAACGCGGGCGACGAACGCGTGGTCGATTGGCAAAACGCCGGTCCGTATCATGGCATCGACGAGTTTGTGGAGTCGATTCCCTTCACGCAGACCCGTGACTACGTCGAGGCGATCCTGCGCAATATCGAGACCTATCGCGCCATCGACGAATATGCGGGCGCCAAGGGCGCACGGCTGAGCGCGGCGCGTTGAAGAAGGCCTGTTTCCGGGGGGGAATCCCGCACGACACGGATGCGGGCTGATTCTCGTTGACATCTTGCGGCGACCCAGCAACACTGATCACGACCTGGGGTTCAACGGATGGGAGAATCGGCCAGGTAAGATTCTCGTCATGCTTCTGCAGTCTGCTCGAGTTGCACAACGGGGCTGCCGGTTATTTGCTCATGGCTCTGTTACGTCACACCCGCGGAGGGCAGCATGTCACCCGACTTACAGTTCCTCGAAGAGTGGATTCCGGACCGCATGGATCCGGGTACCGTTTTCATGCTGGAGAACAAGACCAAGTTCGGCAATGGGCAGAACCCCTACGTGGCCGTGATGTCGTGCCCGCGCTGCGGCACCATGGGGCTGATTACGCGCCGGCAGCTTTTTGCCGGTGAAACCATGATTTGTGGCGGCGATGTCTGTTCGGCCGAATATCGGCTGGACGGCGAAGACATTCTCTTCCGCCCCGCGCAATAACCGGACACAATTCCGTGACGACCAGGTCCGGGTCCGGAGCTTGATACGTGGACGCGAGCCGCGGCCGCACTTCTGCGTTGGTTGCAGGCCGTAGTAAACCGATCTATCTGGTCAATTGCACCCCCAGGCTAGTAGAGTTTTCTCCGGCTGCCTTTTCCAATCCAACAACCCGCGGTTGTGTCGGCGCGACCCGCTCGCGCCTGCGCCGGCCGCGCCGATGCTGTGAGAAAAGGCGCGCCGGAAGGAATTTTGCAATGCCGATGTGCCGCTTTTTGCCCCTGGTTCTCTTCGTCTTTGGCGCTTGGCTGCAGGCGCAGCAAAGTCCCTACACCGATACAAATCTTCCCGCGGGCGAGCGCGCACACGACCTGGTGAACTGCATGACGCTGGAGGAAAAGGCCAGCCAGCTCGAGGACTGGGCGACGGCGATCCCGCGGCTGGGCATTCCCGACTATCAGACCTGGAACGAAGCGCTGCACGGCGTGGCGCGCGCCGGATACGCGACCGTCTTTCCGCAGGCAATCGGAATGGCGGCGACCTGGGACCCGAACATCGTGCACAGCATGGGCAACGTGATCTCGATCGAAGCGCGCGGGAAATACAACGAGGCGCAGCGGGAAGACAATCACCGCATCTTCTTCGGGCTCACCTTCTGGTCGCCGAATATCAACATCTTCCGCGATCCGCGCTGGGGACGCGGGCAGGAGACCTACGGCGAGGACCCGTTTCTGACCGCGCGCATGGGCGTGGCCTTTGTCACCGGAGTGCAGGGCGACGACCCGAATCATCCGAGAGCGATCGC
>JASHTH010000068.1 GCA_030040655.1 Acidobacteriaceae bacterium
CGCGTCATAGAGCGTGGTGCCGCCACCATGCATGGCGCCGCCCTGTTGCCGCCCATAGCCGCCGTTGTTGCCATTGCTGCCACCGTTGTCGCTGCCGCTCGATTCAGGGCCCTCGTTGTTGCGCTCCTGCGAGGTGGGGGTCATCTGATCGATTTCGTGGTCGAGCTTGTCGCGGGAGTTGGTAAAGTCTTCAAGCAGCTCCACCTCGCGGTCAAAGTGAATGAGGAAAGCCTCGTCGCCCTTGACGCTGACCTGCGGGGCCGGTGACGAAGACGCGCCGGCCGCAGACTTGGGATCGGCGGGCAGCATCAGGTCAACGAACTTTTCCGCGGCCTTGCGCTCGCTGTCCATGGCCGAGTAAACGCTGCGGCTGGTGTCGACCAGCAACCCGAGCTTGAAGGGAAGATTGCTCTGCGTGGAGAAGCTCTTGATCACCTGCGGGCGCCCGTCATCGGTGAGCGTGAAATCCTTGGCCGTGAGATCGGTCACGAGCTGGTTGTGCTTGTCGAGCACAGTGACCGGCAGCAGCACTTCCTGCGCCTGGACCTTGATGGTAGTCATCGGCTGCTCGGTCGACGGCTGCTGGGCCGCCTGCGAGCCAAGCAGGAAGGGCAAGGCCAGCACGGAAGCAACGAGGGGGAGAAATGTGGAGATTTTCATGGCGTTCCGTTCGTTTCAACCCTTTAGACGCGGCTGAGCGCGCTTTGTTGACTTTCTGGGTTTCCTCTGCGCAGGGCGGGCAGTATGGCCGTTTCTTGGCTCGCAGAGTTGGAGCCGATTGCCGAACGGGTCGAGCAGATTCAACCGCGGCGTGCCCCAAAAGCTTTCCGTGATGCCGGGACGCAAATACCGGTAGTTTTTCGTGCTCAATTCCGCGTGCAGATCGCGCACACCCTCGAAGTCCACCTGCAGATTTGCGCCCGGAGAACCGTCGCCGTGGTGCTCAGAGAGATGCAGCACGAGGCCGTCACGGGAGACCTGCATGTAAAGCGGAGCATTTTCGTCAAAACGGTGCTCCCAATCGAGATGGCAGCCGAGATAGTCGAGATAGAACTCGCGAGCCTTGTCTACGGAGAAGATGCGCAGGATAGGGACGACGCGAAGGGCGCGAGGGCTCATGGCTGCTACCTTAGCAAATCTTCCAGGGCCGTGCTGAGGTCGGTTTTCTCATCGCGATATTTGACGATGGCCGGGGTGTAGAGGCTCAGGCCCCATTCCTGCCCCTTGCCTTTGGTGACGGCGCGGGCGCCGGGCACCACCACGGCATTTTCGGGAACGATGAGCGGCAGTTCGCCCTGAGCGCGCAGAACAGCGCCGGTGACGAGATCGAAAAGAGGAGTGCCGCGGGTGAGGATGGTTCCTGCGGCGAGGACTGCGCCGCGGCGCACGATGGTTCCCTCGTAGACGCCGCAATTCCCGCCCACCAGCACGTCGTCTTCGATCACCACGGGGCTGGCATTAACCGGCTCGAGCACGCCGCCGATCTGCGCGGCTGCGCTCAAGTGGACGCGCTTGCCGATCTGCGCGCAGGAGCCGACCAGGGCGTGCGAGTCAACCATGGCGCCCTCGTCCACGTACGCGCCGGCGTTGATGTACATGGGCGGCATGCAGACCACGCCACGCGCGACGTAGGCTCCGGAGCGAACCGACGAGCCGCCTGGGACGATGCGAATGCCGTCGTCCGCGGAGAAAAGACGCGCCGGGTAGGTGTGCTTGTCGACAAAGGAAAGCGCTCCGGAAGCGGATGCCTCCAGCACGCCCAGGCGAAAGCCGAGCAGGATGCCCTGTTTGACCCAGGCATTCACACGCCAACCGGAGGGCGAAGCGGGATCGGGCTCGGCGGCGCGCACCTGGCCCGACTCAAGGGCCGCACGCAGCTCGAGGAAGGCTGTCATGGCTTCGGGATCGCTGATGGCGGCGGGCCCGGCGGCAAAGTGCCGCTCAATCGCCCCTTGCAATTGGCTCGTCATTGCAATCCGAGTGTATCAACGGAAGGGACTGAGGGACTAAGGGACTGAGGGACGAAGGGACTGGGGGAGTTGGTAAACAGCCGGAGATGGCTACTGGCTATTGGCTACTGGCTCTAGGTCGAGGGTGGGCTTGGGCCGCGGGGGCCTGTGGACAGCGGCGACGGGCTGGAGGCGGAATGCGTTTTTTCCAGAGGGAATCATGGCCAGAGGGACGGGCGCGTCGCCGGGCCGGCCGTTGAAGTTCTTCGATTCGAGCCACGCGGCCAGGCGGGGGTCGCGAATTTCGGTATGGCCTTGCCAGAAATCGGGCTTGAGCCCGCACTGGATCACGAGGTGGTCAAGCTGTAATTCGATGACTGCGGAATCTCTGGAAAAATAGCGCCGCACATTCAGGGCGCTGACAATGACGCCGGTGAAGACGCGCCCACTGCAATGAGTTTTGACGACCATAAACACCTGACGATGGAAGGCGAAAAGTGGCCTGATGAATGAGGCCAGTCTACCGAGGAGTTGATCGGCGCGGGTTGTGGCGGGATGAAAAAGCGGGTTGCTGTTCCTGAATTGGAAACAACCAGCCAAGTCCACCCGAAATCGGGAAGCTGCAACCGCCGGACAGGCAGCCATGAAGCAAAACTTCTACTCTTCAAGGACCTGCACCAGAGCGGGTTCAATGACCCGCTGCCTGCGGACGCAACCGGGCGCTGATATGCGATACTCAGAAACGGAATGTACAAACGGATCGTTCTGAAGCTTTCGGGCGAAGCGCTTGCCGGCGAGCGCGGCTTTGGTCTCGACGCCGACAAAGTGGCCGAAATCACCGGCGAGATCGCCGACGTGCACGAGCTGGGCGTGGAAGTAGGAATTGTGGTGGGCGGCGGCAACTTCTTCCGCGGTGTGGAAGAGCAGGCCAAGGAGATGGACCGCGTGAGCGCCGACAACATGGGCATGCTCTCCACTGTCATCAATTCCATCGCCATGCAGGACGCCATCGAGCATCGCGGCGTGCAGTGCCGCGTGATGACGGCCGTCTTCATGAACCAAGTGGCCGAGCCCTATATCCGGCGACGCGCCGTGCGCCATCTGGAAAAGGGCCGGGTGGTCATCTTCGCGGCCGGCATCGGCAACCCGTTCTTCTCTTCCGACACCGCGGCCAGCCTGCGGGCTATGGAGATCGAAGCCGAAGTGCTTTTGAAAGCCACGAAGGTCGAGGGGATCTACAATGCTGACCCAATACTTTACAAAGATGCCGTAAAGTACGACGAAATCACCTACATGGAGATCCTCAAGCAGGGCTTGAAGGTGATGGATCTGACCGCCGTGAGCCTGTGCAAGGACAACAACCTGAAGATGATCGTCTTCAATATGAACCAGCCAGGTAACATTCGCCGCGTGGTCCAAGGCGAAAAGGGACTTGGGACTGAGGTAACCTCGTAGGTAGCCCCGATTTCAAATTCGAGACCGGGGGCAACTATAGGCCCGGTTTTTGCATGAGCTCCCCCGCAATTCACCTCGAGACGGTTGCTCCGCGAGCGCGCATTCTGGCGTCTAATCCCGCAGTGGAGAAACGCAAGCCAGCACGCCTCGACGCCCTCACCGGCCTTCGCTGCCTGGCGGCGCTCAATATCGTTTTCTTCCATTTCTCCAATCCGCAATCGTTTGGCTGGTTTGCGCCGGTGGTTAACGCCGGCTTCGCGTCGGTCAGCTTTTTCATCCTGCTCTCGGGCTTCGTGCTCGCCTACAACTACGCCGGGCGCTCGCGGGAGGGAAAGCTCGACAAAGGCCGATTCTGGACCGCTCGCGTCACCCGGCTTTATCCCATCTACCTGGTCAGCCTGGTGCTCGGGTTTGAGATGCTTCCTGTGGAGCACGGCGCCCACACACACGGCATGTTCTGGGCGGGCGTTGCCCTTACGCCGGTGCTGTTGCAGGGCTGGATTCCCGAGATCGCGACCTTCTGGAATACGCCGGCCTGGACGATGTCCGCCGAAGGCTTCTTTTATCTTCTGTTTCCCTGGCTGGCGAGCTGGAAACGGGCGGAACGGCTGACCGGGCAGCTGACGCGCATGGGCGCGGTGTGGATCATCGGCATGATTCCCGGCTTGGTCTACATGCTCGTGAGGCCCGACGGCATCGCCCACCCCGACCGCTGGAGCTGGGGTCCGTGGCTGCAGGCGCTCAAATACACGCCCCTTCCGCACATGGCCAGTTTTCTCTTCGGGATTCTGCTCGCCGACCTCGATGAGCTGGTGGGTCGCGCCGCCCGTCTGCGCCTGATTCTGGGCATCGGCGGCATGGCGGCGATTGTCGGCATCCTGGAACTGGGCTCTGTGGTTCCCTACCCCATCCTTCACGACAGCTTGCTGATGCCGTTGTTTGGCTGCGTGATTCTGGGCCTCGCCGGCACGAATCCGCTGTCGGCGTTCTTCGGCCTGCGCCCGCTGGTCTTTGTCGGCGAAGCGAGCTATTGCCTCTATCTGCTCCACTTCAACCTGTGGAACATGATCCACGATTCGCATGTTCTCGAGCGGCTGAATCTCAGCCAGTTCGACCCGTGGCTCAGCTATGCTTTGCTGATTGCCATCGCAGTCGCGGCGCTGCACCTGATTGAAAAACCCGTCCAGCGCTTTCTGCGAAAACGCATGATGCCGGCTCCGGTGCCTGTGACTTCCTGAGCACAACCAATCGCCGGACGCGGCAGTGTCTGACGAATCGAAAACAGCGCGGATCAGGCCCGAAAAGCGGCCTTCCGGGGCTAAAGCCCGCGGATTTTGCGGCCTTTTGCGGCATGACTGAAGAGGTTGCGGAAAAACTCCATATTTCGGGTGAAATCGGCGAAATAGGTCCTTCCGGGGCTGAAGCCCGCGGTGATCCTGTTGGCTTTACGCGGGGGTTAAAACCCCCGCCTCCCTCCGAATAAAGTTTTTCCGCAGCCTCGAAAGTCGTGCCCTTTCAAAACGGGATTTATGCAACCAGTTCTCGTTCTCCGGTTCGCGATCTATGGCGTGACCGATTCGGTCGAGTGGCTGCCGTGCGGCACAGAGGCAATCGCCGTTGGGCTGGCACTCGACGGATAGGGCGTATTCAACGTCGGCGAAA
>JASHTH010000547.1 GCA_030040655.1 Acidobacteriaceae bacterium
GGCCCCATCAATTCAGCCGGAAGATCGTCCTTCGACGTATCTGAAACGGACGCGCGATCCATTACGATTCATGTCTCCGTGAATGCGATGTTTCGATCATTCTAGGAGCAAAACGCAGGTTCCCGGAACTAGGCGAGTCCAGAGGGTGTACAAAAAGCGTACAGCGTTGGCGATCTTATTTAGAAATTCCTGCAAACTATTGATTCTATTGGTGGGCAGTGCAGGGCTCGAACCTGCGACCTCCTGCTTGTAAGGCAGGCGCTCTGACCAGCTGAGCTAACCGCCCGATCGTTCCCAAGGCCGTTGCGGCTTGATGCCATGATAGCAGCGGCTGCATTGCGATGGGAGTAGCCGAGCGGCGATTGATAGACTCACCCGGTGAGCCGGCTCATTATCAACGCCGACGACTTCGGCCTGACCTCGGGAGTGAACCGCGCCATCGCGGAGTTGCATCGCGCCGGTGCTCTCACCAGCGCAACGCTGATGGCCAAGGCTGCGGCGACCGACGAGGCGATCGCGATCGCGCACGCCAATCCGGCGCTGGGTGTCGGCTGTCATATCGTGCTGGTCGACGGCGAGCCTGTTTTGCCGGTCGCGCAGCTCCCGACGCTCGTCCGCTCAAAACAGAATCGATTCCGTCCCTCGACGGCTTCGTTCGTGCGGCGGCTCTTTGGCGGCCGCATTCGACGCGAAGAGATCGAAGCCGAAACTGCCGCGCAAATCGCTCGTCTGAAAAGCGCCGGCCTGCGCCTGACCCACATCGACACGCACAAGCACACGCATATGTTTCCCGCAGTGCTGCGACCGGTACTGCGCGCCGCTCGCGCCGCCGGCATTCGCGCCGTACGCAACCCATTTGAGCCGGCGTGGAGCGCCCGCGCCACGCCCGCCGCGCCCTGGCTGCGCCGCGCCCAGGTGCGGCTCCTGCGCCGGCTGGAGCCGACATTCCGGCGCATTGTCGCGCAAGAAGGATTTGTCACAACCGACGGCGCCATTGGCGTGCTAGCCACCGGATCACTCAACTCCGCAACCGTCGATTCCCTGCTCCGCAACTTGCCCTCGGGCAATTGGGAACTGGTCACACATCCCGGTTACAACGATGAGGAATTGGACCGGGTTCGCACGCGCTTGCACGCCTCGCGCGAGGTTGAGATCGAGGCTTTGCGCCGACTCGAGAACTTGCCCGACCTCGAACGAATCTCCTTCGCCGATCTGAAACCCGGCGCATCGTAATCACCGCGTTCGCGCCGCTCATCCCATCCCACCGCGCTCGCCGAATCTTCCTGCTTGTCTCAAGCGTCCAACGGAAAGACAGTCCGGCTCAAGCCTCCCGGAAAGGCCCCCATGCGCATCGGCATCACCTGTTATCCCACCTACGGCGGCTCCGGCGTGGTGGCCACGGAGTTAGGCATCGAGCTGGCCGGGCTGGGCCATGAAGTACACTTCATCTCCTACTCGCAGCCCTTCCGTCTCAACGGGCGCGACGATGGCATCTTCTACCACGAAGTTCCCGTCTCCAGTTACCCCCTCTTCGAATTCCCGCCCTACGATCTGGCGCTGGCCTCGCGCATGACCGAAGTCGCCGAGTTCTGCTCGCTCGATCTGTTGCACGTCCATTACGCCATTCCCCACTCGGTAAGCGCTCTGCTGGCGCGGCAGATGCTGCAAACGCGCGGCCGGCGCCTGCCCTTCGTCACCACGCTGCACGGCACCGACATTACCCTCATCGGCCTCGATCGCAGCTACCTGCCCATCACCCGTTACGCCATCCAGCAGAGCGACGGTGTAACCAGCATTTCGAATTACCTCAAAGAGAAGACCCTCTCCGCCTTCGACATCAAGCGGCCCATCGAAGTAATTTCGAACTTCGTCAATTGCGACCTCTACGCCCCGTGCGTCGACGAAGAAGCCCGCGCTGCGGCACGGCAACGCTTCGGCGAGCCCGGCGACGCCATCCTCATTCATCTTTCCAATTTCCGGCCGGTCAAGCGCGTCGTCGACGTGGTGAAGATCTTCGCGCTGGTGGCCAAGGAACTGCCCGCGCAGCTGATCATGATCGGCGATGGCCCCGACCGGTCGGCCGCCGAGTGGCTGGCGCACGACCTCGGCATTCACTCGCGCGTGCACTTCCTGGGCAAGCAGGACAAGGTGAATGCGCTGCTGCCTCTGGCCGATCTCATGCTCATGCCCAGCGAGCTGGAATCCTTCGGCCTCGCCGCGCTGGAAGCCATGGCGTGCAAGGTGCCGGCCATCGCCACGCGCGTGGGTGGCGTGCCCGAACTCATCGACGACGGCCTGAGCGGCCTGCTCTTTCCCGTCGGAGACGTGCAGGCGATGGCCGCGGGCGCGGTGAGCCTGCTCAAAGATCGCGACCGATATGAGGCGATGCGCGAGACCGCGCGCAAGACCGCGCAAAAACGCTTCTGCTCCACGCTGGTGTTGCCGCGCTACGTCGCCTATTACGAATCGGTGCTCAACAAGACTCAGTGAATAAAACGCCCTCGTCCCGCCGGATCCTCGTTCTCGCGTTCTCCGCATCGCAATGACAGCCAAACAGGGAATGAGGCCGCCTGTGCTGACGGCCTCGTCGCGATGCTCAGTCCCCGTTCTGGTTGCCCTGGTCTACATGAACGGTCACATATCCCGAGCCGCCCTTCGACCAGACCAGTAAGAGCAAATCGCCTTTGCTCTCGTCCTGGTGTACCTGGTTCACGAACTCGCCCGCCGAAGTGGCCGGTTTGCGATCGACTTCCTGAATGACGTCGCCGGGCTGGATGCCGGCCTCGTCGGCCGGGCTCGCCGGACGCACGCTGTTCACGATCACGCCATGCACCTCGTCGGGAATGTTGTTCTGCTCGCGCGCGTCGGGCGTGAGATTGCTCACGCCCAGTCCCAGCTTTCCGCCCTGCGCATGATCGTCGTTGTCGTTGCTCGCGACCTCCTCGTTGCCGTGATACTTGCCCACGGTCAGGTCAAGAGTCATCGGTTTGCCGTCGCGAATCACGCCCAGCGCAATCTTCGTTCCCGGCGTCATCTCTTCCACCGCGACCTGCAGGTCGCTGCCGTCGACGATCTTCTTGCCGTTCAGCGAGTCGATCACGTCGCCCCGCTGCACTCCGCCGCGGCTGGCCGGCGAATCGGGCGTCACTTGCGCCACGATTGCACCGGAGGCGCTTTGCAGGTTGAAGAAGTGCGCGTTGGCCGGGGTCACGTCGTTCATGCTGATGCCCAGGTATCCGTGCTCCACGATCCCGTGTGCGATGATCTGCTCGGCAGAAGACCTCGCGATCTGCGACGGAATGGCGAAGCCCGCGCCCGCGAACGATCCGCTGTTGGTGATGATGAAGGTGTTGATCCCGACTACCTGCCCGCGTGCATCCACCAGCGGTCCGCCCGAGTTGCCGGGATTGATCGCAGCATCCGTCTGGATAAAGTCTCCCGGCTTGCGCGGGTCATCCGAATAGGGATTGATGCGTCCGATCGCGCTCACAATTCCGCGCGTAACCGAGAAGCGGAAGTAGCCGAACGGACTGCCGAATGCCAGCACCGTCTGTCCCGGCTCCAGCTGGGTCGAATCTCCCCACGAAATTGTGGGCAGATCCTTGGCATCCACCTTGACCACGGCCAGATCGTTCAATTTGTCCACTCCCACCACTTTGCCATTCATCACGCGGCGATCTTTGAACATCACCTTGATCT
>JASHTH010000548.1 GCA_030040655.1 Acidobacteriaceae bacterium
AGCGCTTGTGAGCTGTCGACACTGACCACTACAATGACGCCATGCGCACCACACCCGCAGGCGTATCGCCGATTATCCCCCTCGATCGCGCATCGGGCGTCCCCCTGCACAAGCAGATTTACGATGGCTACTGCAGCGCGATTCTGCTTGGCGCTTTGCGTCCCGGCCAGCAGATCACTTCGAGCCGGGCGTTTGCCGCCGAGCTGCGGGTCTCGCGATTCCCGGTGCTCAACGCATATGCGCAGCTGCTGGCCGAAGGATACTTCGAGAGCCGCACCGGCGCCGGAACGTTCGTCAGCGCTTCGCTGCCCGAGCAATTGATGTCGGTGCCGCGAACGGCCACCGTGCCCGCGGGAGCGCCTTCCGGTCCGCGCCCGGTGGCCCGCCGCGCGTTCCTTGTCCCTTCCTTTTCGCCCTCAACCACGCTGCCGGGCTGGGGGGCTTTTGGTGTGCATCAGCCAGCGTTCGACCAGTTCCCTTTCCCGATCTGGTCGAGTCTTGTGGCCAAGCACAGTCACAGTCCGCAGGCAAACGCCATTCACCACGTCGACCCTCAAGGTTCGTTGCGCTTTCGCCAGGAGATCGCCGCCTATCTTCGCACCGCGCGCGGCGTGAAGTGCGACCCGGGCCAGATCATGGTCGTTTCCGGTTCGCAGCAAGCGCTGGATATCACGGCGCGCGTGCTTTTCGACCCCGGCAACCGGGTATGGGTCGAGGAGCCGGGGTATCCGCTGGAGCGAAGCGTGTTGACCGCGGCGGGTTGCGAGCTTTGCCCCGTACCGGTCGATCACGAAGGCATGGAGGTCGAAGCCGGCATGGAACGCTATCGCAAGGCGCGAGCGGCATTCGTTACGCCGTCGCACCAGTATCCGCTGGGATCCACTATGAGCGCGTCGCGGCGACTGCAGCTTTTGAATTGGGCGCAGAGCTCGGGCGCGTGGATCATCGAGGACGATTACGACAGCGAATACCGGTTTGAAAGCCAGCCCGTTGCGTCGCTGCAGGGGCTGGATGCAAATTCGCGCGTGATCTACATCGGCACGTTCAGCAAGGTGCTGTTCGCGTCGCTGCGCATCGGTTATATCGTCATTCCGCCGGATCTGGTGGACCGCTTTGTCGCGCTGCGCTTCGCCATGGATATCTTTCCTCCGTACCTCTATCAGGAAGTTTTGACCGATTTCATGAGGATGGGACATTTCGGGCGGCACATCCGCCGCATGCGGCGGCTTTATGGAGAACGGCGCAACAAACTGGTGAACTGCCTGAAAGAGGAGTTCGGGAACTCGATCGAGCTTCATGGGGCAGAGGCAGGCATGCATCTGGCCATCACATTTCCCAACGGCATTCGCGATCGCGAAATTGTCGCGCGGGCCGCGCAGGAGCGGCTTTGGCTTTGGGCGCTGTCGCCGTCCTACATGAGCGAGAAAGTTCGTGAGGGTTTCATTCTCGGGTTCGGCAGCACGCCGACGGAGCAGATTTCGCGGGCCGTGAGCCGGCTGCGCGCGCTCGTTATGGCGTGATCTGCGGCAGCTGTCGAAAAGCCGTTAGGGCAGTTTGGGAATTAGTGTGTCCTTTTGGGCGTTGCTCAAGGTCGACGCGACCCCGAGGAGCAGCGACCTTGAACATCGAAAGAGAGGACACACTATTTCCTAAGACGGTCTAGCAGGCCGCGCCGGCCTTGGGG
The DNA here is from genome assembly GCA_030040655.1 of Acidobacteriaceae bacterium. Classification (GTDB taxonomy): domain Bacteria; phylum Acidobacteriota; class Terriglobia; order Terriglobales; family Acidobacteriaceae; genus Telmatobacter. Next base: position 1,685 of record JASHTH010000548.1, read on the forward strand.
TTGGGAAACGTGTCCTCGTTCTGCTCGGCTTTGCGATCGATGCAGGCAAAGTCTTTTTCGATAAGAAGCGCTAATTTGGCGTCGCCGACGCCGATCTCGCCGCTGATTCCCACCGCTTCTCCGTCCGCCCATTGTTGCGCCTGGGCGCGAGGGACAAGGACCGCAATCTTCCGCGGAAGATAACGGACAGAGAGGCCATTGCTGCTGGCCGGCGCGAGCTCCAACGCGTAAGTAAGCCGCGCGTTCTCACCGGGCCCGAATTGGAGGGCCTCTTCGATCCGGCCTGAGTCGAGAAAGCGCGCGATCTCGGAAGGACCGAGGCGGAGTCGAAGCGAGTTCTTGTGGATGCGCAGCTTCATGGTGCGATTGCGGCGATCCCTTTCGCCCATTCACTTCGATGGTAGCAGCAACCCATGCGGAAGCCCGGCGCGCGAGCGGAAGCTCGCGATCCTCTCAACGCGCGGCGAGCGATTCGCTGCCCAACACTTCGTGGGCGTGGGCAACCTGCGGTAGCGAGGCGTCGGCCGAGGGCCACGCCTTGAGAAAAGCCGCGTAGGCTTGGCGCGCACCGGCGGCGTCGCCGGAAAGCTCTTTGACGCGAGCCAGGCCGTAGAGCGCAAAACCGGAGTTGGGGCGCTCTGCCAGCGCGGTTTCATAGCCCTCTTTCGCTCCTGCGTAGTCGCCGGTTTTGAGCAGAGACGCAGCTTCGTTTTCGCCCACCGGCCGGATATACATCGGCGGCTCGTGATAGCCGAGCTTCCTCTCGTCGCGCAGCGCGGCAGCGTAAAGCTTCTTGCCCTCGTCGAGCTTTCCTTTCGCGACAAGGATGCCTGCACGCAACTCCTCCGATGCAATACTCAGGGATTTGACCAACGGGTCGGGCAATGCGTCGGGAGAGATGGGCGCCATGGGAGGCGGGTTTTTCTTCTCGGTTTTCTTGCCCTCTCCCAGCTTTTCCGATGCGGATTCTTCCTTGCTCCCCGCCTGGTCGCGCTGCTGGCGCCACAGCCCAGCATCCATGCGATCCGAAGCCGCCTGTGCGGCGGCGATGTCATTCGACTCAAGCGCCTTCATGCCGCCAGCGTAGTCCGACAGCTCAGACGCAAGGAAGCGCAGATTCGTAGTTCTGTCGTTGTCCGGCAGGTTAGCCTGATCGAGGAGCGTGAGCACGGCGTTCCAGTCGGCAACGCGAAGCGCAACGGGAAGGCGATAGCTGATGCGCGCCATCTGGTCGCGTGCCGACCAGATGTACAGAGATTCGGAGAGCTTGCCGCGCGCCCCGGCGAGACGATCGGAGAGCTCGTTGGCGGCCTCGAGCTTGCCCTGTTCCATCAGGTTGGCGATGGCGTACATCATGTTGTGAACGTAGTTCCAGTCGTCGTCGACGCTCACGTGCTGCTCGCGCATATAGCGCTCGTCGGCGGCCGTCGACGCGGAGAACCACCGCTCGGCCTCGGGATAGTTGCCGACGCGGTAGTAGATGTGGCCGGGCATGTGGACCATGTGGCCGGAAGTTGGGGCCAGGCTGGCCAACAGAGCGGCGCTGTCAAGCGCACGCTCGGGATGATTGCCGGGCTCGATCGCGTGGATCCAGTAGTGATTTGCGGCCGAGTCGTTGGGCGCGTCGCGAAGCACGCCTTCGAGAATCGAGATTCCTTCCTTTTGACCGGTTTTCGGCTCGCCGTTGTCGTCGTAACCGTCTTCCACGGCGATGGCGAGAAAGATGCGCGCCTCGATGTCGTGCGGATTCTTCCTCGCCAGAGTACGCAGAACGGAGACGGCCTGCGGGTTCTTGTCCGTGCCGGACGCCGACTGCGCGGCGAGCGCTTCGATGTAGAGCTTGCCCTCGGCGTTGGCATGGTTCTTCAGGCGGACGGCTTCGTCGATGGCCCGCTTCGAGTAGTAGTGTTCGTCCATCTCGCGAAATCGCTCCGCCTGGGCCAGGCCCCACCAGCACATGGCGCAGTTGGCGTCGAGGCGGATGGCCTGCTCGAAGGCCTTGGCGGACTCGTACTCCCAGAAATCGTGCAGCAGGCTCAGCCCCTGATCGAACCATGCCTGAACTTCGGGGGCGGCTTTGATCTCGATGTGACTGTTGCCGATGCCGGTCATGCGAATGGGAGCCGGAAGCTGCTCGGGCGAGGGGATGGGCTGCATGTCGTCCATGGGCATGGAGCTCTGGGCGAAGGAGCCTGGCGCTGCGGCCGCCGCGATGACGGCAATGACGGCGATTCGTTTTGGAAATCGCATGGCAAGACTATACGCGAGCGGAAGCCAGAACCGGCAAGATTTGATGATCCAAATCGCAAAGCGCAGCACACTACGGGAATTGACACGGCCAGTCCGGCACAGTAGTTTGGGTGACGGAAAGCTCGGTAGTGGGTCAGTTTTCGTGAAGGGCCTTGCGGGATGCTGAAAAACTCATTCGGGGGACAGATTTGAAAGGGCACGGCTATCGCCGTGCGGAACAGGGTTCATTTCGATCTTTTTCGCGGGCTTCAGCCCGCGAGAAGCGGTTGATTCGAGCTTTTCAGCAGCTTCCGAGATTCTTTTTCGGGCAGATCAAAGTACGGGCTGAAGCCCGTACCCTCCCAAGCGACCCGCTCCGGATAGCTCGCCTTCACTTTGGCTTGAATCGGAGATTTCGTGATGTCTGAACCGACGACATCCACGATGCAAGCGGTCGATCCTTCCCTGGTGCCGCAACGGCGGCTGTTTACCGGCGCGCGGATGCCGGCCATCGGGCTGGGCACCTTCGGCTCAGACCATGCAAGCGCCGGAGAAGTTGCGGAAGCTGTAAGAGGCGCCGCGGCCGTTGGATACCGTCACTTCGATTGCGCGTCGGTCTATGGCAATGAAAACGAAATCGGCGCTGCACTGAAGGAGATCCTCAACCACGGGCTGAGACGCGAGGAGCTTTGGATCACCTCGAAGCTGTGGAACGACAAGCACGGCGAGCAGGACGTGATTCCGTCGTGCCGGCAGTCGCTGGCCGATCTGGGGCTCGACTATCTCGACATGTATCTGGTGCACTGGCCGCTCCCGAACTTCCACCCTCCCGGGTGCGACGTAACGTTCCGCGGCAGCGGCGCCGAGGCCTACATTCACCAGCACTTCCTGCAAACGTGGCGGAAGATGGAAGAGCTCGTCGATCGCGGGCTGGTCCGCCACATCGGGACGTCGAATATGACGATTCCCAAACTCAAGCTGGTGCTGCAAGACGCGCGCATCAAGCCCGCGGCGAACGAGATGGAGCTGCATCCGCACTTCCAGCAGCCTGAGTTGTTCGAGTTTGTGCGCGCCAACGGCATCGAGCCCATCGGGTACTCGCCGATCGGATCGCCGGCACGGCCGGAGCGCGATCGCACTCCGGAAGACACGTCGCCAATCGAAGATCCCGTGATTCGACGAATCGCGGAACGCATGGGAGTGCATGCGGCGGCGGTTTGCCTCAAGTGGGCTGTGCAGCGCGGGCAAACGCCGATTCCCTTCTCGACGAACCCGAGCCACTTTACCGGAAATCTGCGCGCGGTGGTGGAGGATCCGCTGACGGAAGACGACATGAAGGCGATTGCAAGGATCGATCGCAACTGCCGCCTGATCAAGGGACAGGTATTTCTGTGGAAGGAGGGCCAGTCGTGGGAAGACCTATGGGATGTGAACGGAGAGATCACGCCGCCATGATTCACCGGAACGCGGACCCAACGTGTAGTGCGAAGATGCGGAGCGATCGCCGATGAGCGGAAGCATGCTTGCGGCCTATTTACCGGGCAACAGCACCGTCGACCTTCGGCAGGCGCCCGTGCCGGCGCCGGGACACGGCGAAGTCGTGATCGAAGTGATGGCGTCGACCATTTGCGGATCGGACATCCGGTGCATCTATCGCGAGCACACCGGCAAGGGGCCGGAGGGTTACCAGGGAGTAATCGCCGGACATGAGCCTTGCGGTCAGATCGTCGAGACCGGGCCGGGATGTCGGCGATTCAGGGCCGGCCATAGGGTGATCGTCTATCACATCTCCGGTTGCGGCGTTTGCAACGACTGCCGGCGCGGATTCATGATCTCGTGCACGAGCGCGGAGTTCCGCCGTGCGTACGGATGGCAACGCGACGGCGGCATGGCGCCGTGGATGCTGGCCGAAGAGAAGGATCTCATCGCCCTTCCCGATGTGCTAACCTACGCCGACGGCGCGCAGGTCGCGTGCGGGTTCGGCACCGTGTACGAGGGGCTGGAAAAGATCGGGATCAGCGGAGACGACGATGTGCTGATCACCGGACTCGGGCCGGTCGGCCTTGCCGCGGGCGCGCTTTGCCGCAAGCTGGGCGCGAATCGGATCATCGGCATCGACATTTCGCCGGAGCGGCGGGAGCTCGCCATCGGACTGGGGCTCTGCGATACAGTATTGGCGGCCGGCGGAGACAATGTTGCCGAGGTGCGCGAGTTGACCGGCGGCCAAGGCGTGGAGAAGGCAGTAGATTGCTCGGCAAATGCGGAGGCGCGCGCAGTGGCGGTTCGCGCGACGCGCAAGTGGGGCCGGATCGCGATGATCGGCGAAGGAGGAACGGTGGAGATCCATCCTTCGCCCGATATCATTCACGATCAGAAAACGATTTGCGGCTCTTGGGTGACCTCGACGTGGCGCATGGAAGAATTAGTGGAACGCCTGGTGCGCTGGAATCTGCATCCCGAGGCGATCATTACTCATCGCTTCGCGCTCGAAGAGGCAGGCGAAGCGTATGCTCTGATGGCTGTGGGCAAGTGCGGCAAAGTCGCAGTGCTGCCCAACGGCGAGCAACGCGCGGCGACCTAGCTTCCAGCGCAGATCTGCGGGGCGGCCGCTGTGAGGAGGAATGATCGGTCTATGCTCAAGTCTCTGCTTGTTGGAGGATTGTTTCTAATGGCATTGGCACCGGTTGCCGCGCAACCCTCGAGCGAAAACTCCTGGCGAACCAAGGTCGCTGAGGCGATGCCGCTGCTCGGGCACCGCAACTGGATTCTCGTCGTTGATTCGGCGTATCCGCAGCAGACTTCGCCCGGCGTTGAAACTATCGAGACCAACGCAAGCCAGCTCGAGGTGGTCCGCTATGTCTTGGGGGAAATCGAGCGATCGATCCAGGTGCGGCCCGATATTTATATGGATGCGGAGCTGCCGTTCGTGCCCGACGAAGACGCGCCCGGAGCATCGGCGTATCGTCGGGAGATTGGCGATCTGATGCGGGACTATCCGATCGAATCGCTGCCGCACGAAAAGATCATCTCCGACATCGACGAAGCCGGAAAGATCTTTCATGTATTGGTGCTGAAGACGAACATGACCATCCCCTATAGCTCAGTCTTCATCCGGCTCGACTGCAAATACTGGAGTGCAGACGCCGAGAAGCGACTGCGGGCCAAGATGAGCGCCGCCAATGCCGGACAGGCGAAGCAGTAATACTCCTCGCGCTCCCTACACGACCTTGGGCAGATAGGAAACGGAGTTGTAGCGTGCCCCGGTGGCCATCAGTTCTTCGATCGCTTCCACGGTTTGAATATTGCCCCGTGCGCCAACGGCTTCACAGTTTAACGCCGCGGCAGCGCAGGCAAAGTCGAGCTGCCGAACGAGCGGCCAGCCGCGATGCAGACCGTAGATGAAGCCGGCGTGGAAGATGTCACCCGCGCCCGTGGTGTCGGCCACGGGCACGCGATAGGCATGCCGATGGTGGAAGCGGCGGCCGTCCCAGGCGAGCACGCCATCTTGGCCGAGCGTGGCTGCGGTCAGCTTGCAGCCGTAACGGCTTTTCATCTTGCGTAATGCATTTTCAAGAACGGGCTCGTGCGTGAGCCGCCCGGGGAAATCGCGGCTGACGATGAGATAGTCGGTGAATTCGATGAGTCTCTCGACTTGCGGGTAGATCTCATCGAGATCGGCGACAACGGGAATGGCGGCAGCACGCGCCCACGCCGCAGCCTGAGCCGCGGCCGCGGTATCGAAGCCATCGACGTGAAGGACCTCCGCGTTCACGATCCATTCCCGCTCGAGTTCCTCCGGACGAAGAAGCAGGCGTTCGTCGCGCCTGCCCAGCACGGTCCGCTCGCCGGCGGCGTCAATGAGAATGATGGATTGCGCACTGGCCGCGCCCGGTTCTTCGATGATCCTTGTTTCCACGCCAGCCTGGGCAAAGGCTTCGCGATGAATCTGCGCCGCATGGTCGTCGCCAAGCTTGCCGACGTAGCGCGTGCTCATGCCCCATTTTTGGCAGGCCACCACCGTGGATGCGACCTGGCCGCCAGGCAGTACGGTTTGCGAATGGAATTCGATCTTGGAGCCCGGCGCGGGAAAGGCCGACACGGAGACGAGCGTGTCGGTGGCGTTCAAGCCGACGCCGACAAGGTCAACCTTAGGTGGTTGCGGCATTGGGCCATTATATGAAACGGCGTGGGCGCGAATGGCTGATCGCGTTCTGGTGAGTGGCGCGAATGCGCCCTGCCCGACCAGCCCAGATCACGAGAATCGCGTCGCTTTCCACAATCCCCAGGCGCATGCCGCCGCCGACGCAACCAGAATGGCCGCCAAGATCCAGAGCCACAAAACGCTCATGGCCAACGCAGGGACGCGCGCATTCAATCCAAGGTAGACAAAGACGCCGGCCGCGGCAGCGAGAATCGCATAATCCCACCAGTGGCGGCGCTCGTCGCGCGCTTCCGAGACCGACCCACCGTAGAGATGCACGGGACGAGCGAATTCGAGATTATAGCGCCCGCATTCGCGAAGCAATGCCTGGTTCATCGAATCCTGCTCGCGGGCATCGGCGACGGCTGTGCTCACGGCAAGGGCGCCGGCGATCATGACGATGGTGCCCGTGACAACGAGCAGTCGGCGGAAGGCATCTGTATGGGCCAGCTCGCCGAAAACAAGCGCGCCCCAGGCAAGCCCCCAGATCTGGTTTGTATTGGAAAGCGGAATGGCGCGCCCGATGCCGAGATACTTGGTGGCAAATTGCTGGAAGAGATCGCCGATGACCCAGACGAATCCGCCGAGGAAAAGCCAGAAGAGAAGATGCCGCATCGCCGGAGAGTGAAAGACGGCCGCGTGCAATCCGCCGTCAAAAGCCAGTACCAGTGCGAAGACCGTGACGAGCTCGCCGACCGTGAAGATGGTGACGAAGGAGAGCGGATTCATGCCGCTGACATAGGCCTTGCGATAGGGAATGTACATCGTTCCCCACAGCAGGCTGGCGCCGGCGGCGGCGAGAATGCCATTCAATGCGTGGGCAGCGTGAGCGCCCGATCCCTGGATGGTGGAAAAGCCGAGCATGATCGCTGCGGCGATGATGGCCACCGTGCCGAGCACGACCTTGGCAATGTTCTTGCCGCTGGCGTTTTTCAGCTCGCCGAACAGGAGACGACCCCAAAGAATGCCGACGAGCGAGTTCGTGTTCCAGAGCGGAAACGCAATGGTGAGTCCCACGTCGCGAATGGCGAAAACCGTAAGCGTGTTAGCCACGGCCCACAACATGCCGGCCAGGATCGCCATGACGATGAGATGACTGTACTCTCTCAGGTCGGCGAAGACGTAGCGCGTACCTTTGAGCAGCGTGGGGATGGTCCAGCGGCCTGTGAAGACGCCGGCAACCATGCACAGCGAGATGGCGAAAGGCGAAAGGCCGATATCGACGAGCTTTGTCGGCGCCTCGGCCGCACCCAGCCAGACGCCGGCGGCGAGCCCGCACGCGACGCCGAGACCGTGGATGGATATGAAGCTGACGGCGGCGCTGGTCTTCGTCGTCCCCGGCAAATGAGCTCCTTCGGCGGGTGCAAATCTACAGCAAAATCAAAAAAGTGCGTCCTTTTGAGCGTAAATCAAGGTTGCCGCTCTCGCCGCGGCGAGTGGCGTCGACTTGATGGTCGCGGTTTCGCGATATCGCATCCCTGCTTTTGCCTTAGTGAACTACAACGAGCAACACGAGCCCGATGCAGAAGACGATCAGCGGAATGAGAAAGTGGCTATCCGAGAGGATGGCCTTCGTTTTTTCGTACGATGTCATCTGCGTCGCGCCGGATTCACTCGGCTCGCGCCAACATTACGGGCATGGCGCTGGCACTGTCAAGGAGGCGTGCATCGTCTCGCGGCGCGCGAAAAACCTGCGCTGTGTCCGCAGCGGGAAATGCGATTCGACTGGCATACGCGTTGCCGGGCCGAATAAGATGACTAGAGTATCCATGCACGCGCACGCGCCGGCGTTTTTTCCTAAGTCCGGCAAAGCGGTTCATCTCAATTGCGGTGGAATGCCTTGCGACGTCTCTCGCTCCTGTTGACCCTGTTGTTCCTTGCGGCAGCGGATTTGTATGCGCGGCCGTCTGCGCTCTTCTACTTAACCAACAGCCCGGATGCCACTCGCTCCTTTCTTGCCCACGTGAACCAGATCGACGTCGTGGTTCCGACATGGTACGCTGTCGACTCTGACGGCCTGGTGACAGGCGCGCCGGATCCCCTGGTGATGGGAGCGGCGCAGCGCGAGCATGTTCCGGTGATGCCGATTCTCGGGCTCAACGGCAAGAAGGCGTTTCACGATCTGGCTGCCAGCACCGCGGCGCAAGACCGCATGAACGACGCTCTGCTGCGCGAAGCGAAGACGAACGGATACAGCGGTTTTCAATTCGATTTCGAAAACCTGTTCTGGACCGATCGCGATGGCCTGAGCGCGCTGGTAGAGCGATCGGCAGATGCGCTGCATAAGGCCGGATTCAAGCTGACCATCGCTACGGTGCCCAATGCACCCGGCTATCCCAGCAGCGGCGGATTTGCGAAGTGGATTTACACGGACTGGCGCGGCGCCTACGACCTGGCCGAACTCGCCAAATCTGTCGACCTGATCTGCCTGATGACCTACGACCAACACACCCGCTGGACCACGCCCGGTCCCGTCGCAGGCTGGCAATGGACGGTGGATAATCTCGACTACGCGTTGAAGTATGTACCCAAAGAGAAGCTTTCGCTGGGCATTCCGCTCTACGGCTACCACTGGTATACCGAGGCCCCGATCACGGACAAAGCAACCGGTGTCGAGAGGCCCAACCCGGTGGCCGCCAGTATCTCCGCACCCGATGCGCTGCAATTGGCGGAGACCTACAAAGGCAAGGTGGAGTGGGACGGCGAAGATCGCGATTCGTATTTTTACTTCTATCGCGACCAGATGCGGGAGTGGGTCTACTTCACCGATCTGCGCACGTTTCGCGAGCGATACAAGCTGGCTGAAGATCGCGGAGTAGAGGGCTTCTGTTCGTGGGTGCTGGGGTCGGAGGACCCCCAGATCTGGACGATGCTGCCGGAGCGGAAGTGATGCGCGGCATCGATGCCGAAGGAGCCTTGGCGAGGCCCTGGCTTGCTGCGTTGCTTCTCGGCGCAATCGCCATCGCGCCGTTGTTGGCCGCCGCGCAATCCGACAGCGAGATCCGGCCGGCGCCGTACCAGGTGGCGTGGCAGGATCTCGAATTCGGCGCGATCATCCACTTCTCGACGAACACCTTTCTCGATCGCGAGTGGGGCGACGGGACGGCGAGCCCGCAGGTTTTCGACCCGAGAGAATTCGATCCCGACCAGTGGATGCGCGCCATTCGCGACGCCGGCGCGAAGTATGTCGTGCTGGTGGCGAAGCACCACGACGGATTCTGCCTGTGGCCGACGCAGCAAACCGACTACAGCGTGCGCAGCAGCCCATGGCAGAACGGCAAAGGCGACGTTGTCGGGGACGTGGCCAGGTCGGCGCGGAAATATGGGCTGAAGTTCGGCATCTACCTTTCTCCGTGGGACCGGCACGAGCCGAAATACAAAGACTCCGCTGCTTACGACGACTATTACAACGCTGAGCTCGAGGAATTGGCGACGCATTACGGCGATCTGGTCGAGTTCTGGCTGGATGGCGCAGGCTCTGCGGGCCACGTATACAACTTCAAGCGGATGATCGAAACGCTGCGCACGTACCAGCCGAACACGGTCGTCTTCGCCGACACGGCGCTCTTTGAATACGGCGACGCGCGATGGGTGGGTAATGAAGATGGCTTAGTTCCCTACGAGAACTGGAACGTCATCGACAGGCACGGCTACTTGCGATGGCGTCCAGTGGAAGCCGACACGCCGCTGCGAAAGCAGCATTGGTTCTGGCACCCAAATGACGAGGCTTCCCTGAAGAGCTTGGATGGATTGCTGGAGATTTACGACCACACCGTGGGACGCGGCGCGCAGCTCATGCTGGGCGTGGCTCCCGACTCCCGCGGATTGCTGCCGGATGCAGACGTGAAGCGGCTGGAGGAGTTCGGGGCGGCATTGCGAAAGCGTGCGGAGAACGATCTTTCGCTCAAGCATCGGGCTACGGACGCAGTGAGTGAAGCCGCGCTCGATGGAGATCCCGATACGTTCTGGTCGGCGCCGGCCGGCTCGAATCATGCAGCTCTCGAGGTGGACTTCGACACACCGGTCGTTTTCGATCACGCACTGACGATGGAGTGGCTCAATGACGGGCAACGTGTGGAGAAATACGCCATCGAAGCCATGGACGCAAAGTCCGGGAAATGGACGCGAGTGGCGGATGGTCAGGCCATCGGACACGAGAAGATCGACAGTTTCTCGGCAGTGACGGCGACGCGCGTGCGGCTCAACATCCTGTCCAGCACGGCTGCGGCGCGGATTCGCGAATTCCAGCTTTATCGATGGGGTGACAGGCGATAGCCGCAGCAGCGGCGCATCGCCGACCACAACCGATGCTGAACTCATCGGCCGGCAGCGCCGTCGCGCCTATACCTTGAGCACATGGATGCCGGCGGCTTTGAAGGCATTCAGCGCGTCGGCGGTAATTCCGTCATCGGTGATCAGACAGTCGACTTCGCGCGCCGGGCAAATAACCGCCGGGCTCACCATGCCCATCTTGCTGGAGTCGGCGACGACGATCACCTCGCGCGCCTGACGCACCATTACGCGAAAGACGGCAGCCTCCTCAGGCT
>JASHTH010000549.1 GCA_030040655.1 Acidobacteriaceae bacterium
GCCAACAGCACCAATCCGGCCGCCAGCGGAACAGAAAGAAAGCAAGATTCGAAACGCATCCATTCACCAGTCGGGGAGTAGGAGCCTGATCGGCTAATTCGCTTGCCATAGCGGGCAGAACAGGTATTCTTCGAGGATAAACCTCCCCACGAAGCGTCCACGGCTGACGCGCTTCGGAAACAAGGATCTTATCCCGCTTCTCCGGTGCTGAGTGATTAGACGCGGTTTTCACGTTGACGGATACAAAGAATCCGTCCCCGCCGCTGCCCCGATCTGCGCCTACGACGACTGCGAAGGCAGGGCGGCCTGCCGGCTCTTGATCTCGCTGAGCATCAGCTCCACCTTGTCTTCATGTTCCAGGGCCTGAAAGCGGTCTTCCAGCGACTCCGGCGCCAGCACTTCCACAGCGGCGACGTTTTCCGCCGACTTGACGTGAATGCGGTCTTTCATCCGGCCGATGGTCTGCTCCTGTTGCACGCCGACCACCTGCCGCGCCTTGGTCGCCCGTCCGATCACCTTGGCCCGGCGATGCTCGGCCACCAGCATCTCGCAATGCGCGCGCGTCTCGCTCAGCTTCTGCTCCAGCTTGTGCAGAGCCTGGCGCAGGCTATCGGCCTCGTGCTTCTGGTCTTCGGCCTGCTCGGTAAATCCGGCGGCGAGCTGATCGTGACTTAGCGCCCGCTCCAGCGCTTCGCGCGCCAGATCGTCACGGCCCTTTTGCACGGCCAGCTCGGCCTTGCGCCGCCATTCGGCCGACTGCTCGACCTGCTCGGCCTTCTTCTTGCTGAGCAGATGCTCATCGGCGATGGCGATCGCCACCTGCGTCTTCACTTGGAGCAACTGGTTTTCCATGTCCAGCACCACCTGTTTCAACATCTTCTCCGGGTCTTCCGCCTTTTCGATCAGTTCATTCAAATTGGCGCGAAGCAATGTGCTTACCCGTTCCAGTAACGACATATCAAACCTCCTTCGTTGTCAGCCGACAGCTATCGGCTTTCCGCCATCAGCTCGATTCGCAATCGCACTTGCGATTGCGGTTCTCGTGAAAACCTGCCGTCAATTGACCGGCAGCTTTGCCGTTCTTCATTTCCCTGCCGGTTTTGCCTCCTGAAGCGCCTCCTCCATATCGCTCTTCATTTCGTCGAAGAGACTCTGCATCCGCTCGTTCACCCGCTTCATGACCACTGGCATGTATTCCTTCATGATGGCCGGCTGTTCAGCCAGCATGTGCTGCCCGGCCGGAGAGCTGTAGAAGTCGGTCGCCGCCGCGATGTCGGCCTTGGTAAAGTGGCGCTGGTAGATTGCTGTCATGTCGTCGATCATGTCGTCGACCGTCACGATGTGCATCGCCTTTTCCATGAACTTGCCGGTAACCTTGCGCACGGCTTCCTGCTGCTCGGGCGTAAGCTGCGCCCCCGTTTTTGCGGATGCTTCCTTCATTTGTGCATCCATTTGCTGCCGTGCAAAGGCTGTCATGGTGTCCAATGTGCTCTCGAACTGCTGCCGGAGGTGCATCACCTCGAACAGATTTCCGATTTGCACCTTGGTGGCCTGATCTTCGGGTGCGATCGCAGTCGTTCTGGCTTCCGCAGTGGATGCGGCCGCGGGCTCCTGGGCAACGATCCATGGAGCCAGCATCGACGCCAAGCCCAGGACGACCGCGAATTGGCAACTCTTCCTCATATCTTTCTCCTCTTTGACCTCACCGGGTGCCCAGGTCCCATGCTGGGACCCGGGACTGCCCGATCGCATTGCCTCAAATTCCCCAACTTTCACTTGCACGGCTGAAAGCTGACCGCTGAAGGCTGACCGCCGAGCGCCGGGTGCCCCAGGTCCCGATTCTGGGACCTGGGATCTCCCGATCGCCTTGCCTCAAATCTCCATCTCTCACCCCAAAGCTGAAAGCTGAGAGCTGAAAGCTACACTTTGCTCGGCTCGCTTCCACTCGTCTCGCTCCCGTTGGGCCGCTTCTGGCGAATGGCCTGCACGTTGGCCATCAATTGTTTGATGTCCATCCCGCTCAGCGCCTCAAACAGCGCCGGCACCTGCGCGGCGATCTTGGTCATGTCGCCGGTGATCTTGTTCACGCCGGCAGCGCCGTCGCCTCCGGTCGACACGATCGTGATTTTGTCCACTTTGGCGAGCGGCTCGGCCATGGCGCGCACCACGTCGGCCATGTTGGTGAGCAGCTTGTCCACCACCGCAGCCTGGTTCCACTCCTGGTACGCCTCGGCCTTCACGTTCATCGCCTTGGCTTCGGCCTCGCCCTTCTGGAAGATGATGCTGGCTTCGGCTTCGCCCTGCGAGCGAATGGCTGCCGCGCGGCCTTCGGCCTCGGTCGTAAGACGGGCCTTTTCCGCAGCCGCCAGGTTCTCGATGCGCTGCCGCTCGATCTCCGCGCCTTTTAGCACCGTGGCGATCAGTTCCTTCTCGTGCCGCGAGATCTCGGCCTCCTGCACCTTGATCTGGCCTTCTTTTTCGACTTGCTGCACCTTCACCTGCTCGGCGGTCACCTGCTGTAGCATCACGTTGGTCTGCAACTCGTAGGCTTTGTCGGCCGTGGCCTGCTGGCGGCGGCTCTGCTCGGCATACTGCGCTTTCTTGATGTCGAGATCGCGCTGCGCCTCAGACTGCCGCGCCTGCGAAGCGGTTTCGGCAATCACGCGGTCCTGATCGGCCTGCGCCTTGGCCACGGCGGCTTCGCGCTGCGCATTGGCGCGCTGAATCGCCGTGTCGCGCTCGGCTTCGGCCGTGGCTACATCGGCGTCGCGGCGAATGCGCGCGACATCGGGCCGGCCCATGTTGGAGATGTACTCGTTCTTGTCCTTGACTTCCTTGATGGTGAACGAAATCACTTCCAGGCCCATCTTGCTTACATCGTCTGAGCAGGTGGAACGCATACGGTCGCCCACCATCTCCGGCTCCTTGACGATTTGCTCCACCGTCAACTGGCCGATGATGCCGCGGAGGTGGCCTTCCATCACCAGGCGAATTAGTCCTTCGCGCTGCTGCGGCGGCTTGGTCAAAAACTGTTCGGCCGCGGTAAGAATCGAAGCCTGGTCGCTGCGCACCTTGATCTGCGCGACCGCTTCAACGGTCACGGCCACACCCTGCTTGGTATACAGATCCTGCTGCGGAGCCACATCGAAGCTCATCAGCTCGAGGCTCAGCTCGCGGCAGTTCTCCACCATGGGAAAAATCACCGTGCCGTGCCCTTTGATCACGCGCGGCCCGCGAAAACCGTAAACGATGAGCGCCTCGTTCGGGCCCGCCTTGCGATACATCCTGGCCAAAATACCGAGGACGATGATCAGCCCCAGTACCGCCAATCCGACAATCAACACCAATTGGTTGGTCATTGCGTTCCCGGCCCTTTCGCCCGGGAGTTGAAATGGTTGTTCGTTGAACTACTCTTTCTGGCCCGGATTCCGGCCTCGTTTGGGAAAAAGTTTGGCCAGCAACCCCAGCAGGAAGATTCCCACGAGGATGGCCATGTCCGTGATCAGCACCGCCGTGTTGCTCATACAGTTCCCGGCCCTTTCAACCGGGAAGAATTCTTCTTCAGGGACTAAAGGGACTAAGGGACTGAGGGACCAACTAGCGATGAGCGACCGCGACCCAAGCAGCGATGGCACTGGCCACCGAGGCAATTGCCGAGCTCACGCGCCCGCTGTTCGAGTTGGTCGCTTTCGAGGAGCTTAGTCATACTTGTCCCTTCTAAGGCCGACCTCCGGTCCCTTAGTCCCTAGTCCCTAGTCCCTGTTCTTTGATCTCTTCCGCTTCTACGTCCGCCCACCGCCGCACATACGCAATCCCTTTTTCGTACCGCACCACGAAGACTTCTTCGTCTCTCGCGATCGCCTCGCCGTCCTCGGAGCGCGCCGGCGCCGAACAGCGAGCGCCAAGCTGCTCGTAGACAATCTCTCCGGTGCCTCCCGCGCGAATCGCCGCCGAGACCCGGCCCACCACGCCCGTCACCTCGGTCTCTTCCGCGGTGAGCTCGCGCTCGTGGGGCATCAGCACCTTGGCCAGAAAGAGAAACACGATCCAACCTCCGGCGACGCCGCAGATCGCCGCCAGCACAAATACCACGCCGGTGACGAAGGCGCCGTAGTGCGTCAGAAGATAGCCCGCCGCGCCAAACCAGCAGAGGAACACCATGATGGAAAACGTGTTCCACCAGGGAACCGTCCCACCGCGCCCCGCACCGGCCTTGGCGATCTGCCCGGCATGGGCCACGCCATGCGGCACGTGCGCATGCGGAACATGTACATGTGGCACGTGCACATGCGGAATATGCACATGCCCGCCGAAGTGCCCCATGCCGCCGAGCAGCGATACCGCGCTCAGCATCAGCCCCGCAAGAAAGCAAATCATGTAGAAGGTTTCCCAGGTCATCGTCGTGCTCCCTGTTTCCGCGCATTGGCCATATGCCCATTTGGCCTGCGCGCCTTCCGGTTTACATCGGTTGCCGCCGAGGCTTCACTTTGCGCCTTCGGCCGCAGCACCTCGATCAGCCGCGGCATCAGCCCCGGCGTCTCCAGAATCGATTCCAGCAGCAGCAGGCACTCCCGCGAGCGTTCATGCTGCGCCAGCGTGAGCAGCGCGCTCTTCAGCTCCGGATCCCGCCGGAACCGCTCCGCGCCGCTGACCAGCCAAAGATCGAGCGTCTCCTCGCCTGCCACCGCGGGCCGAAGATCGCTCTGCAGCTCGGGGTGGTAGCCTTCCGGATCGTCGACCAGGTAGCCGGGATGCACCTTGAAAAAGCCGGCGAGAATCTGCCGAGTGGTATTGGTCAGGTGCGGCCGCGCCCCGCTCTCGATCTGTGAAAGATAGCTCTGGCTGAGCTTTGAGCCGGTCTCGCGCCCGATGGCTCGCACCAGCTCCAGCTGGCTCATGGCGCGGTTTAGCCCCCGAAGGCTTCCCTCCACCTCGCGCAGGTACCGGATTTTCTCGCCGAGCTTCATGGTCAGTGCACAGTGGACAGTGGACAGTGGTCAGTTGTCCGGTCTGCCGTCCCTCAGTCCCTTGGACCCTTGGTCCCTGTTCCCTGCCCCCTGTTTCTATTGCAATCTGCGATACAATCTATCGCAATCCGCAATAGCTGTCAAGACAAATCGGAGTGCCGTCACAGACATGTGGTTATCATCGTTTTTTCATCGACTTGCGGGATTGGTTCGGCTACCGTCTACCGAAAGGAGACCCGCGAAATGCCGAATCCGGTCGTTCACTTCGAGATCATTGGCAAAGACCAGAAGCTGCTCGACAGCTTCTACAAGGACGTCTTTGCCTGGCAGCTTACGCCGGTCATGGATGTCTACTCCATGGTGGCGAAAGAGGACAGCGGAATCGCCGGCGGCATCGGCGCTTTTGCCGACACGCCCAACTATGTCTCGTTTTACGTCGAAGTTGCGGACCTGGAAGCAACGATGGCCAGCATCGAAGCCCACGGCGGCACGAAGCTCTTCGGCCCGAATCCCATCCCCGACGGCACGGCGGTCATCGGCATGTTCACCGATCCCGAAGGCCACACCCTCGGCCTCATCCAGCGCACGCCAAAGAGCTAAACTGCCTGCTGAATTAAACTGCGCCCTGCACCGACATTGTCATCCTGAGTGAGCCCGCAAAGCGGGC
>JASHTH010000550.1 GCA_030040655.1 Acidobacteriaceae bacterium
AAAGCAATCGTCCAGGGCTGGGCCGTTGTGGACAACACCGTCGGCGCCGACTGGGACAATGTGCAGCTCTCGCTGGTTGCCGGAGCGCCACAGAGTTTCATCCAGCCGCTCTCGCAGCCGCTCTACACGCGGCGGCCCGAGATTCCGATTGCGACGAATGTGGAGACCACGCCGCAGACGCACGAGGCAGCGGAAGCGCCTCGCGTGGAGCTGTCGGCACAGCTCTTTACGCCGCCCCCGGCCTCACTGCCGCAGCCGAACGAAGCGGCGACAGGTGGCGCGCTCGCCCTGAAGAATCGTTCCCATGGCCGTATCGTCAGCGCAGCTCCCGGCGCGGCTTCACAATCGATCGCAGTCGACGAGGAATCGAAGGCGGACTCAAACGGCATGTTTCACGGCCTCGGCTCCCGCGCAGCAAATGGCTCCGGCGCAGAATTTGGGGGCAGCGGTGGCGGCGTTTACCGCCCCTCGGACGCGATTGCAGCAGGCGACGTCTCGACTAGCGCCTTCGACGATTTCTTCGAATACGCCCTAGCCCAGCCGGTCACCATCCACAAGAACGAGTCGGCCATGGTGCCCATCCTGCAACAGGAGCTGCCCGCCGAGCACGTCACGCTGTGGAGCGAAAACGGCGGCGGCCCGCTGCGCGCCGTCTGGCTCGACAACCCATCCAAACTCACCCTCGACGCGGGCAGCTTCTCCGTCTTCGAAAACGGCGAGTTCGCCGGCGAGGGCCTGCTCGATCCCATTCACCCCGGCGAACGGCGGCTGCTCTCTTACGCCGCCGACCAGGCCGTTAAGATCAAGGTCGTCGACCGAACCGGAGACCAGCGTTTGAGCCATCTCCATATCACCAAGGGCGCAATCGTGGAAACGTGGATGAACATCGCCGGCGTGACCTACAGCGCCAACAACACCGGCGATGAAGACCGCACGGTACTCGTCGAACACCCGCGCCACAGCGGCTCGAGCGGGTGGACTCTGGATGGCGACCTCAAGGCCGCGGAAGAAACGCCGAATCTCTATCGTTTTCGCATGCAGGTTCCGGCGCATTCCACGCAGAAACTCGAGGTGCGCGAGCGCGGGCCGGAGTACACCACGGTGGACCTCAACCAGAATCCCCGCCAGGAGGAGTTTCTCCTCGATCTAGTCAAGCGCGTGCCCGATGCGCAAGCGAAGATCCAGCCGGTCATCGACGCCGAGTCTGCATTAACCGCGCTCGACGAAAAGATCGCCGCCCAGAAGAAAACCGAAGAAACCGCCGCGGCGGACGAAGCCCGCGACCGCGATAACCTGACCGCTCTCAAGGGCAACGAGGCGGCCAGGCGCTTCGTCGACGAGCTCAATCGCGCCGAGGATCAGCTCCAGGCCACGCGCAAGCAGATCGCCGATCTGGAACAGCAAAAGACCGACGCGACCACCAAGCTCTACGACCTGATCAATGCTCTCAGCTTCGACTGGAGCGAGACGGCGAAATAATCCTCTTGCCGAGCCCGGTCTGGTCCTTACACTGTTGGGGACGACGGCGGTCCTGTTCCATCTCGCCGCCGTCCCCGCAATCGGAGGGCTCGGCATGAAGAAGATCGGCGTTTTGTTCGGCATGGAGAACAGTTTTCCCGGCGCGCTGGTGGAGGCCATCAACGCGCGGGCCATCGGCGGCATCGAGGCCGAATTCGTCCGCACCGGCGCCGTGCATCTCGACACGCCGCCGCGCTATGCAGTGATCGTCGACCGCATCTCCCACGATATCCCCTTCTACCGCGCCTTCCTGAAGCACGAGGCCATCAACGGCACGATCCTCATCAACAATCCGTTCTGGTGGTCGGCCGACGACAAGTTTTTCAACTACACGCTGGCCGCAAAGCTCGGTGTCGCCGTTCCGCCTACCGTGATCCTTCCGCACAAGAAGCATCCCGACGGCACGACCGACCGCTCCATGCGTAACCTCGAATTTCCGCTGGATTGGGACGCAGTCTTCGACTACGTGGGCGAGAACGGCTTTCTCAAGCCCGTGAACGGCGGGGGCTGGCGCGACGTGCACCACGTGCACAACCGCGGGGAGTTCTTCCCCGCTTACGACCAGTCGCGCGACTTGTGCATGATGTACCAGAAAGCGATCAACTTTGCCGAGTACTTCCGCTGCTATGTGGTGGGCCAGGCCAAGGTGCACATCATGCCCTACAACCCGCGCAACCCGCATCATGAGCGCTACATTCAGCATCCTCCGGAATACGACCCCAAGCTGCTCAAGCGCGTCGAAGAAGACGCGCTCAAGCTTTGCCGGGCGCTCGGCTACGACCTGAATACCGTCGAATTTGCGGTCGAGGACGGCATTCCGTATGCGATCGACTTCATGAATCCGGCGCCCGATGCGGATTTGCACTCGGTTGGCCAAGCGAACTTCGACTGGATCGTGCGCGAGGTGGCCGACCTGGCGATCGCCAAAGCGCAGGAGGCGCCGCGGCTGCCCCAGCTGCAGGCGTCGGCGTTTCTCGGCGGCGCCGCTCGGGCTCCCGCGAAAAAAGCTGCGCCGGCAAAGAAGAGCGCGAGGAAGAAGACGCCGGCCAAGGCAAAGAAGGAAAAGTCCTGATCGGACGAGCAGGTTTGAAGCAACGCACAGGGAACTGACACTAGAAGGAATCCCCCGCTGGGACTACGCCGTTTTAAGAAATTCTGTATCCAAAGTCGCAATCGCCAAGTCGACGCGGCCAGCAGGGATTGGCGACCTTGGGCAACGTCCGAAAGGACACACTATTTCCTAAAACGGCATAAACTCCGGAATCTTTTTGTGGCTATCAACGCGCGGGCTGAAGGACGTATCTTCCACGCTCAAGCCCGTTCCCGACGAACTGACCGGCTACCGCCCGCTTGATTTTCTGAAAACCCCTGCTACGCTTTGGCAATGGCTTTCGGTCCAGGCGGATGCATTCGGCTGCTTTTCAAGCTCGCCTTCCTGGCGGCAGGACCGTGCCTCCTTCTCTACTGCTATTTTTCGGTGCAGGATACGAAGGCTACAATCCGCAATGGAGTCACGACGCAGGCCATCGTCATCAAGCTGCAGCCGGTGCATGGCCGGCATTCGGGCACCAGCTATGCGCCCGTTTTTACTTTTGTGGGCGAGGATGGCCGCGCGTACACGCTCACATCGCGGAGTTCGTCGAATCCGCCCGCATTCAAGAAAGGTGAAGTGGTTACGGTCCATTATCCCCACGGCCAACCGCAGGCGGCCAAGCTGGACTCGTTCCTCGACCTGTGGCTCGGCGATCTTCTCATCGGCGTTTTTGGCGCTGTAATCACGTTGGTCGGGCTGGCTTCCCTCTTCGCCCGCCGGCGCAGGCGGCGGACGATGGCGCAGTATGCCATCCATGCGGCGATGAACCGCTGGTGAACGCAGCGCGGCCCGACGGCGATTGCCTTCTCCTACGGCGTTTTAGGAAATTGCGTGAGGTTCCAAGTGTGATACAGGGTCATCGCTCCGTTATGGTCGCGCCGACTTGCTGTTCGTTGCTTCGCCCCACGCTATTTCGCAGGAGACCGAGCGGCGGAATCGCGTGAGCGACGTCACAAAAGGCGGTTCGGGTTTACACCTACTCGAAAAATGCGGTAGTATTCGCGCACCGGGGTCCTGAGTCCCTTGGGACTGGGTGCGTACGGTCAGAGGCAAGTGCATGACCCAACTCGAAATGGTGGCAGTTGATGAACTGGTTCGCGAGATTGCGCGGGCCCTGGTGGATGAGCCGTCAGCCGTGGAAGTGACCACAGTGGATCGCGATGAAAACACGGTCCTTAAACTGCGGGTCGCTCCACAGGATGTGGGCAAGGTGATCGGCAAACAGGGGCGGACGGCACGTTCTGTCCGCACCATACTGGGCGCCGTCAGCATGAAACTGCGGCACCGTTACACGCTCGACATTCTCGAAGAAGGCGACGAAGCCTGACATGCCGGTGCTGCAATTCGTCGGTAGCGGTCTGGGCTGGAGATGACCGCCGGCCAGTGGACTTGGTTGGCGCGGATTCGCCGCCCACAAGGCCGCAAAGGCGAGGTTTTCGCCGAGATTCTCACCGATTTTCCTGAGAAATTTGCCGAGCGGCGGCGGCTTTGTCTGCTGCCGGAGAGAGAAGCGGAAACAGGTTCAGCCCCGCCTGCCGTCACAAATCCGGCTCCCGCGCCCCGAGAAGTCGGCCTGAGCGCTTTCTGGCTTCACAAGGGCGGGGTGGTCCTGCATTTTGACGGGATCGGATCGATCTCGGACGCGGAGTCGCTCACTGGCATGATCGTGGCCATCCCGCATGCCGAGCGCGTTGCGCTCGCTGAAGACGAAGTGTACATCAGCGACCTGGTTGGCTGCGCGCTGGCGGATGTGGCCGGGCCGGCGCCGAGAATCGTCGGCGAAATCGTCGCTGTGGACCCGAGTTGCGGACCCGTGCCCTTGCTGATTCTTCGCGCCCCGGCCGGCGAGATCCTCATCCCGTTCGCCAAAAGCTACCTGCGCAAGATCGATATAAAAGCCGGCCGGGTGGAGATGGCGCTTCCCGAAGGGCTCATCGACCTGAACGCGCCGGAGATGCGCGAATAGGTTTTCTGCCCGACATTCTCCCAGTAGTCGTGGAATCGCCGCCGATCCCGGATGAGTTGCGCCGCGAATCCGGCGAACACAGCATCCCAAGAAGAATCGGCCTGCGCTGCTTTTATGATGAGTAGGACCTGCCATGCGTTTTGACATCGTCACCATCTTCCCGGAAATCTTCGCCCGCATCCTCGAGCATGGGATTCTGCGGCGGGCGCAGGCGGCGGGCCTGGTTGCGGTGAACGCGCACGATCTGCGCGTCTTTACGCGTGACAACCATCGCACGGTGGATGATCGGCCGTTCGGCGGCGGCGAGGGCATGGTGCTGAAGCCGGAGCCGCTGGCGGAGGCTTTGAATTTCCTCGGCATGGGGCCAAAACCCGCGCAGCAAGCTGAAGGAGTTTCTGGCGGAGGAGAGAATGCCGCGGCGGAGGATTTGCCGCGCGCGAAGGCACGCGTCGTTCTCCTCTCCGCGCAGGGCAAGCTGTTCACGCAGGCCGTGGCGCGCGAGCTGGCGGCGCTCGACCGCGTGGTGCTGATCTGCGGCCGCTATGAAGGCGTGGACGAGCGCATCAATCTTCTCTATTGCGACCAGGAGATTTCGATCGGCGACTATGTGCTGAGCGGAGGCGAACTGGCAGCCGCGGTGGTGGTGGATGCGGTGACGCGCCTGCTGCCGGGAGCGCTGGGCAACGAGGCATCGCGCCATTTCGACAGCTTTGGCGCCGCCGACGAGGAGATTGAGGCGGACGAGAAAGGCGTGCCGCGCTCGCAGCACGGCGCGGGCGGGCTGCTCGATTACCCGCACTATACGCGCCCGGCGGAATTCGGCGGCGTGCGCGTGCCCCAGGTGCTGCTGAGCGGCGATCACCGGGCGATCCGGCGCTGGCGCCGCGAGCAGCAGTTACGCAAAACGCTGGCCAATCGGCCGGATCTGATGGAACGAGCGGTCCTAAGCAATGACGACCGGAAGATGCTGGAAGCGATACGAGGGGATGTTCGCCTCAACCTGACACAGGGCGAATAATTGTTGCGCGCCGCTTATCGGAACGGCTCGATGGGTTCCAATTGTTCGGCGTCCACCTGACCGGCGGAGATGGCTGCGACGTAGAAGTTCTCCCCGCGCGTGGGGCTGCCGGCCAAGCGGCGCAGCATGGCCAGTTGGCCCACGTGGGTGAGGGCGTCGGCCACCGGACC
>JASHTH010000551.1 GCA_030040655.1 Acidobacteriaceae bacterium
GTGGTCTCTCCACGGGGCCGCGGACGGCAGCGGGACTGGCCCGCTCCCAGCGGGCGCGGTGGAGGCATGGCCGATATTCCGCAGAGGCCCGCCAAGAAATGGCCCGCTACCGAGAGTTGTTGCGAGAGTGCCGAGAACTGGAAGAGTGGATAGGACGTTCGAGCCCGTGACCTTTCTGCTGTGCCCATTTTTGTGCCCAGTGGCGGCTTAGACGCGCTTAGATAGTTTGAGAGGGTAGAAGCGGAACATCCAGTTGATACAAGCACATATCATCCAGAGCATGTTCCGCTAAGTTGTTGATTCTACGTCTGCGTACAACTACGAATCAGTAGGCCGGGAGTTCGAATCTCTCCGGGCGCACCATAGAATCAATAATTTACGAATCAAATATCCACCACTCTGTGTCCTGTGTCCGTGCCGTGTCCGAATCCGGCGTCAAAGTCTCGTGGCTGGCTTTCAGTGTCCAAAATATTCCGAAATGATGGCCTTAATCTGCTCGATCGCAATTATCTCGCCTGAGCACGCAGTCCAGATTTGCGATTTCTGCGGCTCAAGGAAAGGCTACGGCATTTTCAGAGTTACTGTGACCTTTCCGACGCAACTCCAAGGTCGCCGCTCCCTGTTGGTCGCGTCGACTTGGCGTTTTCGCTTCGGACTACACTCACTCTGAAAATGCTTTAGCCGCGAGCGACGGCGGCTTTGCGTGCGATGAGATTGAAACCCTTGGCCTTGGCATCCGTCTCGATATCGGATAGGTGTGCGCGTCCCGCCGGAATTTGTCCCCCCCTCATTTCGATTTCAGCCAGTGCGAGACGAGCCTCGAGTTCAATGCCCTGATAACCCAACTCTTGCGACTTCGTGATGGCGGCGGTCAACTCCTTCCGCGTCGCAATTCCGGTAGCGGAATGAGCAATGTCTTCTTCAGCAGCCTCGATGCGGGCTGCAGCGATAACGGTTTGCCAGCGGATTTCGGGATTCTGGACCTTGGCCGCGAGGGACCGCGCATGATGCATCGCTTCGCTCGCTGCCGCTGCATTCCCCTCCGCGAGCAGAGCGCGGGCGAGGATGCACCAGGTCCGGGTTTCGTCGTCACGCGCTTTTTGTTTCTGAAAAACTTCCAGAACCTGCCTGATCACCGCTTCTTGCTCGACCGGAGAGCGTGCCTCCTCCAGCGACAAATCTGCGAGTCCGAGCTGCGTCTCAGCGATCGTGAGCTTGTCGCCTGCGGAGGTGCGTAGAGCGAGCGACTGCTCGTACATCTTGCGAGAGCCTGAAAACTCGGCCTCCTGGAGAAGCAGACTTCCTAAACTCCACAATGCGTATGCTGCCTGATCTTGAAAGCCACTTTTCTGCCAGGTTGCAAGGGATTGTTCGAGTCCCTGTTTCGCGCCCGCGAGGTCTCCCTGTAATTGGTGGACACGCGCCATGTTGTAACCCTGCATGGCGACGTTTCCGGTATCCTCACGATCTAACCGTTGAGCCTCGTCATATAGTTGTATTGCGCCGGGAAGGTCTCCCTGCTGCATCCGTTCCTCGGCAATATTCCCGGTAATCAAAGCCTCGTTCTTCCTTTGATCGAGGCGCTGATAAGTGACCAATGCCTGGCGCTGCATCTTCTCGGCGAGGGCGAGTTCCCCTTGTGCCTCGTAGATCAAGCCGAGATTGTTGAGTACGTCCGCCAGCCCGCCCTCGTATCCAATCTTGCGAAAGATGGCCTGTGCTTGCTGGTAGAGGCGGATGGACTCCGGTGCATCCGCCTCGGCCGTCGCATCTGCCCACGCGCGAAGAGCTCTGCCTTCGCCTTGCAGGTCTCCGGCTGCGGCGAAAATGTCCCTGGACTCGCTGCAGGCAGCAACCGCTTTCTGCACTTGCACCGAACTGCCGAATGCCCAACACTGGTTCTCGCGTGCCTCTGCCAGAATCAGCCGGGCTCCCTGTGCCCTAGCCTTCTCCACCGCCCGTGCTTGAGGCTGTTCTTCGCGCTTTACGTCGCCCAGTGCATCCCATGCGTTTGCTTCCATCAAGTCGATACGGGGATCATCGGAAGCTGGGGGCGCAAGTTTGCGCAGAGACTCGAGGGTGGCAAGGGCATCGTGACCCTTGCCGACACGGATCTGCGCCCCTGCCAACCTGAGTCCGTAGTCAAGGTTGTCGGGGAACAATGTGACGAGCGCGCGATAGATCTCAATCTCCTTCTCAGGTTCATGATCGGCTTCATGATAACGGCCTTCAACGACCAGTCTCTCTTCGCGGGAAAGATTGGCGGCCAGCTCGTATGCCCGTCGGGCTTCCTCTTGGGCTTTCTTCGCGTAGCCCAACCTGGACCAGGCTTCAGCCAGAGCAGAGTGGGCCAGGGAATATCTGGGGTCGATGGCGACCGCCCGCTCAAGAAGATATCGAGCTGCCAGGGCGTCGAACACACGCAGGCGGGCGAGCCCCTGCGAATAAAGGCGGGCGGCATCGCGATTGGAGGGCAACGAAGCGCGAACGCTCACCGCCTCGGCTGGAGAAACAGCTTCCACGCCGAGTTTTTTGCGCAACTGAGAACCAGCCTGAGACGCCAGGTCAAACAGGTCCGCCTCGCTTCCCACTACGGCGATGTCGGCGATCGTATCCCCGGCGACGGTATCTTGCAGACGCAGGTCGAGGCGTATACGGGTGCCAGACGTTTCGGGGAGAGCGGTGTACGAGCCGAGGACAATCAAGTCGCTATCCAGATCCTCGTGCAAATGAGTCAGAGTGCCTCGAGAGAGGGTATCGGCGTCGGCCAAAGGAAGATCGAGTTTCGTGCGGGCGATGTCTTCCCCGGAGACAAGGCGCAGCTTTTCTCCGGCCACCAGTTCGGTGCTCAACATTTCCGATAAGGCCGTAGACAACCAGGCTTCTTCAGGGCGGCCAGAAAGGTTGCGAAAGCCGAGAACTGCGATGGAACGACGCGCAGCCGTGGACGCCGCGGTTGAACTGATGATAGGCGACTGCGGCTGAAACGGGGCTCGGCCAAGCCGGTTCCACACATAGAACGCCGTAGCGCAGGTCACGGCAACGACAACAACCGCCACCAGCTTCACGACCGCCGAGTTTCTCGGTCCAAGCGAGCTTAGGCGTTCTTCTTTTTCGGTAATGACACTGGCCCGGATCGTGTGCCGTTCAAGAAGTAGTTCATTGGGGGCATTGCTGGCGGCGGTTGCCGCACCCGGGACGATGCTGAGGCCCGGTGGGGTAACGACCTTGACCGGCGTAACAAACTGATAGCCTCGCCCCGGCAGAGTGACGATGTAGCTGTTGTCGCCCGGCTTCTCCTCGAGAGCCCGGCGCAGCGTGGAGATGCTTTGCGTGAGGCTGCTCTCGTCCACAAAAGTATCGGGCCAGACATTCTTCAGCAGTTCGCCGCGCGTCAGAGCCCTCCCGGGGTTCTGGACCAGGTAGAGCAGCACATCAAAGGCCCTGCGGTTGAGTGCGACAGCCTCGTCCCGGCGCCGCAGATTGCGGGTCAGGGCATCGATCTGGAACTCACCGAATTGAAATATTCGTTCCGTTTTCATTGACTTAGCGGTGATTTAGAAGTTGTTAGAACTTGTCGCAAGTTGTCACTGGCCTTTGTTGAGGGGCAGCCGCAACAATCTTGGTCTGAACGATCGAGAGTGTGTGCACAGACTCTACCAGTGGCTATCGAAATCGGCAAGCTTCTTCCGAACCGATTTGTCCAGCAGCGGCGTGAGCCGGATCGTCCGCACCGAGGTGACGGTCGAGCGGCAGGCGATGACCTTGCTGGTGAATGGTGGTTCGGTGGAATTCGATCGTTGCCCGCTCTGCGGGCAGGAGCTAACCCCGGCACAGACGGAACAGGCAAGGCTTCGTCTTCAGAAGCACTCGA
>JASHTH010000552.1 GCA_030040655.1 Acidobacteriaceae bacterium
GGGCTCATCGTCGGCCCGCTGATCGCCCAGGACACCGACAGCCGTGGCCGCAAATTCAAGCTTCCGCCGCCAACGTCGACCATCACCGTCACGGTGCAGCGCAACTTCGACGGTAAGCCGATCGAGAACGCCGCCGTCGTCTTTCATCCCGTCGAGGGGGATCGCGACAAAGGCACCATGGAACTGAAGACCAACGAGGACGGCAAGACCATCATCGACGTGATTCCCATCGGCGATACGGTGCTGCTGCAGGTCATCGCCAAGGGATTTCAGACTTTTGGCAAAGAGTGCAAGGTCGACAAGCCGAACATGGCATTCGCCGTAAAGCTGAAGCGGCCGGGAGAGCAGTATTCCGTTTACGCCAAGCATCCGGAGAAGACCGAAGGCGGCGCCTCGCTGCAAATGACGGATTCCTGTTCGAGCATCGGTGCGGAATCGGCCGACGCTGGCGGGGCGAACAAGGATTCGAGCAAAGACAAGCCGGCGGACGCTTCTTCCCAGCCTTCGACGCAGCCAGCCCAGGATCGCCCGCAGCCGAATTGAGGGCCGTTCTTTTCCAATCGCACAAAGGTCCGCCCCTGCAATGCAAGCTCCCCGCCTGATCGGAAAGACGGCGATGGTCACCGGCGCCGCGCGCCGCATCGGGCGCGAGATTGCGCTCACGCTCGCGCGGGAAGGCGCGGATGTCGCCATCACCTTTCGGCAATCCAAAGAGGACGCGGAGCGCACGGCGCGCGAAATCGAGGCGATGGGCCGCTGCGCGCTGGCGATGGAATGCGATGTCCGATCCGAGGAATCGGTTCGAGGCGCCGTTGCCGCAGTCGCGGGTCGCTTCGGCCGCCTTGACATCCTGGTCAACAACGCCGCCAACTTCGAAGCTGCACCGCTTGACGCGATGAGCCTTGCGCAATGGGACGCGATCTTCGCGTCGAACGCGCGCGGCCCGTTTCTGGTGACGCGCGAGGCTTTGCCGCACCTGCGCGCGGCGCAGGGAAGGATCATCCATCTGGGCTCGCTGGGAGGCATTCAGGCCTGGCCCGGCCACGCGCACTACTGCGCATCGAAAGCGGCGTTGCACTCGCTCACGCAAACCATGGCCCGCGCCTTCGCGCCCGATGTGACGGTGAATTGCGTCGCCCCGGGATTCATCGAGATGGAAGACTCGCCCAAAGAAGCAGGGAAGATCTTTATCGAAAAAACTCCCATGCGGCGCAACGGCACGGCGCAAGACATTGCCGACGCCGTGCTCTTCTTCGCCACGGGCCCGCGCTTCATTACCGGGCAAATATTAGTTGTGGATGGCGGGCTGGGCCTGGTTTGAGAGCGATCAGAAGCCGCGGTTTGTCACCCTACCGCGCGAACAGCCGATCCCAAAGACCTTTGGCTGCACCTTTGGAACCGTCGCCCTCCGCGGGTTTCTTCGTCGGCTTCCCGTTCGAAGTGTACTTCTTTACGTCGAACCGCAGCGGAACATCGTCCCAAAGGCCATTCGGCTCCGGCTGCGCAGGCCACTTGCCGCCCTGGACCGTCACCATTGGATTGGTCACGCACAGCCGCCGCGCCGTCTCCTCGCCGTACTTGTCGGCCACGTAGTTATAGCCCTTCTTCAGATGCGGCGGGCGCCATTCGGGATGGTGAGCGTCGGTGGCGAGAAAGTGGATCCAATTGTTCCTGAGAAGCTCGTTGGAAAATGCTTCGGCCGCCTTGCCGAAGCGGCCATAGAGCGCTGCCGACGTCACCTGCACCAGGGAACCAAAGCGCATCCATTCGGCCAGCAGCTCGGGCTGGCGCTGCAGCACCAGGTTGCGCTCAGGATGCGTGACGATCAGTGTGTAGCCTACCATCTGCAACCTCTGCATGGCCTCGGTGAGCTGCGGCGGAATCGCTAGGTCGGGAAACTCGATCAAAAGATAACCCTTGCCGTTGATCGAATAGCGCAAGGGGTTGGCCATGGCGTCGGCAATGTTTTCGGCGTTGAGATGGAAGTCGCATCCCAGGCTCAGCTCCATCGTATCTTTCAAGAGAATGCGCAGTTCGGCAAGACGCTCTTCGATGATCGGCCGCTGATAGGGATGCATGTCGCTGGCGTGCGGAGTGCAAACAATGTGCGTCACGCCTTCTTCGGCCGCTTCATGGGCCATGGCCAGCGAGGTTTCCAATTGAGCAGGTCCGTCGTCCACGCCATAAATCAGGTGATGATGAATATCGATCATTCCCGAATGCCTTTCAAAACCTAAGAATAAATTTCAATGAGCCGCCAACGCTGCGATCGTCGATGCAAATATCTTCCAGCCATCGGCCGAGCCTAGCAACCGTTCGCTCGATCGATCGGGGTGCGGCATCATCCCCAGGACATTCCTCCTCGCATTGAGGACTCCTGCTATATTCCCCAGCGATCCGTTCGGGTTTGCAGTAGGAATTATATCGCCCGCGGCGGTCGAATAGCGAAGAGCAATCCGGTCCTCGGCCTCCAGACGGCGCAGATCTTCCGGCGTACAGAAATAGTTACCTTCCATGTGACCTATGGGAATCTGGAGAACTTCGCCTTGGGTGAGTTGGTGAGTGAATGGGCTGTTCACGGTTTCCACGCGCACGTGAACCTGCTTGCAAATGTATTTGAGGCCCGCGTTGCGCATCAGCGCGCCGGGCAGCAGGCCGGCCTCGGTGAGAATCTGAAAACCGTTACAGATGCCGAGGACAAGGCCGCCGCTGTCGGTAAACTTCCGCACCGACTGCATGACAGGAGAAAAGCGGGCGATGGCGCCGGTGCGCAGATAATCGCCGTAGGCAAATCCGCCGGGAATCAGGATCGCATCGACGCCGTCCAGATCCTCCGAATCGTGCCATAAATAGGTGACCGGCTGCTGGGCGATCTCGGCGATCACATTGTAGGTGTCGTGATCGCAATTCGAGCCGGGAAACACGACGACGCCGAACTTCATAGGTTCAGGGTATCAGCCTGGCGCTCGGAATCTGCGTGATTTGCCGGTCTGCGCGGAGTGCGAATCGTCGGAGTTAATCCCACAACCGGGTCACTTTGAGCGAATCGAACACCTCATCCGCGCTGGCCAGCAGCATTCCATCCAGTCTCGACTGCGCGGCCAGCATGCGATCGAAAGGATCTCGATGCGAACCCTCGATCGATCCCGCCAGGCGCGCATGTTCGATGGAGATGGGAAGGGAATCGAAACCCATCGAATCCAAAACCTTGGCGGGATTGTCGAGAAGGAGCTTGGCGTCGGGAAACTTGC
>JASHTH010000553.1 GCA_030040655.1 Acidobacteriaceae bacterium
ACGCCGGCGCGTTTCACCCGCTCGGCCACCTCTGTCTCCACGCGCACCTGAATGCCGCCCAGGAAATCCTTGAGCACCTCCTGCGTAACGACGAGCTTTTCCTTGTGGCCCTCGACCACCCGCCGCGCTTCCTTGCGGCACACGGTGCCGATCACCTGCTCCAGCTTGCGCACGCCGGCCTCGCGCGTGTAGTGGCGAATAATGTGGCGCACCGACGCCTCGGGAAACTCGATCTGCTCGGCGCTAATCCCGTTCTCCTTGATCTGCCGCGGCACCAGGTACCGGTGGGCGATGTGCACCTTCTCTTCTTCGCTGTAGCCCTGCAGCGGGATCAGCTCCATGCGGTCCTGCAGGGGCAATGGCACCGTGTCCAGCATGTTCGCGGTGCAGATGAACAGCACCTTCGACAAGTCGAACGGCACATCCAGGTAGTTGTCGCGGAAGGTGCAGTTCTGCTCGGGATCCAACGTTTCCAGCAGCGCCGACGCCGGATCGCCGCGGAAATCGCGCCCCAGCTTGTCCACTTCGTCGAGCATGATCACCGGGTCGTTGGTTTCGGCCCGGCGAATGCACTGGATGATCTGCCCCGGCAGCGCGCCGATGTAGGTGCGCCGGTGGCCGCGAATCTCGGCCTCGTCGTGCATGCCGCCCAGCGAGACACGCTGGAATTTGCGGCCCAGCGCGCGCGCAATCGACCGGCCCAGGCTGGTCTTGCCCACTCCCGGTGGCCCCACGAAGCACAAAATCGGGCCCTTCATGTCGGGCTTGAGCTCCAGCACGCTGAGGTAATCGAGAATGCGGTCCTTGACCTTCCGAAGCTCGTAGTGATCTTCGTCCAGGATCTCCCGGGCCTTGCCAATATCGATCTTCGAGCCCGAGCTTTTCGACCAGGGCAACACCGCCAGCCACTCGATGTAGTTGCGCGTGAGCGAATAGTCGGCCGCCATGGGCGACATGCGCGACAGGCGGGTGAGCTCTTTGTTGGCCTCTTTCTTGACCTCCTCGGGCATGCCGGCGGCCTCGATCTTCTGGCGCAGCTCATCGATCTCGCGCTGGCCCTCGTCGGCTTCGCCCAGCTCCTTCTGGATGGCCTTCATCTGCTCGCGCAGGTAGTAGTCGCGCTGCGACTGCTGCACCTGGTCCTGAACCTCGTTCTGGATCTTGGCGCGCAACTGCTGCACCTCGATCTCCTTGGCCAGGTGCTGGTTCAGTTGCTGCAACCGCTCGGTCACGCTCTGCGCCTCGAGCAGTTTCTGCTTGTCCTCAGTGGTCAGGAAGGGCAAGGACGAGGACACAAAATCCACCAGCCGGACGGGTTCCTCGATGTTGGCGGCAATGGTCCGCAGCTCATCGGAGAGTGTCGGGCTTTCCGCCACAATCTGCTGAAATTGGCTGATGACATTGCGCACCAGCGCTTCCGAGTTGGCCGACTCGGCCGGCTCGACTTCCTCCAGCGGAGCGACTTCGGCCACCATAAACGGCTCAGACTGCGTATAGCTCACCAGGCGCACCCGCTCCACACCCTCGGTGAAGACAAAGCGGCTCTGGTTGGGCATGCGCACGACCTTGTGCACCGTGGCCAGTGTGCCAACTGTATGCAAATCAGCGGGTTTCGGGGTATCGAGGCGAGGATCGATCTGGGCCGCCACCACGATGGTGCGCTCCTCGCCCAGCGATTCGATGAGTTGGATGGAGCTCTCGCGACCCACCGTGAGCGGCAAAACGGCGCGGGGAAACAGAACCGTATCCCGGACGGGCAGGACCGGGACTTTGCGCAGCGTCTGACCGCCGTTGGCGGTAAGCCTTTGGGGATCAAGCGAATTCGACGACTGACTCGACATTGAGTATCCTTTTATCAACTTTCTTACATTAGACAACGCAGCCATCAAAAAGTTTCAGCGGACTTTCCCTCGGATGCGACCTGCTTTCCAATTTTCCCAACCGGTGGATCACATTCCCGGTACGGCGGCGATTCCCTCCGTGTTCCAAGGAGAGGGTGGAGGCTCCGGCTTCCGGCCATTTTCGCCGCTTGCCTGTACTTTGGATGCGCCGCCGGTCGAAGGATGTATCGGCGAAGCAAGCACGGGAAGTGAGGGATGCCGGCCGAAAATCGGCCTGGTCCCTTCGGCGCGATTCCCCCGGTCCAATTGTGAGTCGAATTTAAGGGAATCCGGCGACGGATCGAGTGATTGGCGTCACGCCGGTTGAGACGGCGGATTGGAACCCTCGAGCCGCGCCTCGCTATATCGGCCCAGTTCTTTCACCATGGCGCAATGCGGCGTAAGCACTTCGACGGCGCGTGTACCTTCGTCGGCGGCTCGAAGCTGGCAGTCGACGTAGAAGATGTACTCCCACGGCTTGCCGTGGACGGGCCGCGACTCGATTTTGGTCAGGTTGGTGCCCAGCTTGGAGAGCTCAGCCAACGCCGCCACCAGCGAACCGGGCCGGTTTTCGACGGAGAACGCCAGACTGATCTTGTTCGAATCCGCGTCGATCGCGGCGTCCGGAGTGCGGCGCACCAGGAAGAAACGCGTGTAGTTCTCCGGGTTGTCCTCGATTCCGGCCTCGAGGATTACGGCCCCGTAGTACTCGGCCGCCGCTGCGCTGGCGATGGCGCCGGCGTGATAATCGCGCTGCTCCACCAGGTGCTTGACGCTGCCCGCCGTGTCGTAGAAGGCGAAGGCTTCCATGCGCGGATGCGCGGCGAGGAAGCGACGGCACTGCGCCAGCGCCACGGGATGCGAGAAAACGCGGTCAATCTCGCCCGTGGACGCGCCGGAGAGTGCGATCAGGTTGTGACGGATGCGCAGCAGCAACTCGCGCTCGACGCGGACATCGTGGGAGAGCAACAAATCGAAATGCTCGAGCACCGATCCGGCGAGGCTGTTTTCGATGGGAATCACCGCCGCATCCACGCTGCCGCCGCTCAAGGCCGCGAACACATCGGCCGAATGCGATTGCGGCACGATCGTCGCACCCGCGATCAGCTTGGTCGCCGCTTCGTGGCTGAACGAGCCGGCCTCGCCTTGGATGGCGATCTTCATCGTGATTCGTTCAGGGACTAAAGTCCCGAGTCCTCCTTGCAATTCACGGACGGGCTGAACGGGCTGCGGAAAAACTCATGAAGACCGGTTTCTCGCGGGCTGAAGCCGACGAGAAATTTCAAAAAGAAAGGACTCGTTCGGAACGGCTGGAACCGTGCCCTTTCAAAACCAACGGTAGACCGAGTATTTCCATAGCCTCTGAAGCCCGTACCCTCCCTCGCCAAGTCAACTCCGCCACCATAGATCTCCGGCCACGAAGCAGAGAAAGACCATGGCGATGACACCGTTCATGGTGAAAAACGCCGCGTTTAGCCGGCGCAGGTCGCGCGGCGAAACGATGGCATGTTCGTAGCCCAGCAAAGCCGCCACCGCGGCAATGCCGATCCAGCCGACAGTCGCAAAGCGAAACAAAACTGCGAACCAGGCGAGCAGCGCCAGCATGGCCAGATGCATGAGTCGCGCCGCCCAGAACGCCGCGGGAATGCCGATCGCCTTAGGCAGGCTGAAGAGGCCGGCAGCGCGGTCGTGCTCGAAGTCCTGGCAGGCGTAGAGCACGTCGAAGCCGCCCACCCACAAGGTGACGGCCGCCGTCAGCACCAGGATGCGCGGGTCCAGGCCGCCGGTGACCGCGATCCACGCTGCTGCAGGCGCCAGGCCGAGCGCAAGACCCAGCACCAGGTGCGACCAGCGCGTGAACCGTTTCATGAAGCTATAGCCGAGCAAAACGAGAAGAACTAGGGGCGAGAGAATAAGCGTGAAGCGGTTGAGCTCGGCGGCGGCGATCACGAGGCCGGCCGCCATTACCGCCGTAAATCCCAAAACGAAACTCTTGGAAAGAAGCCCGGCGGGAATGGCGCGATTGCGCGTGCGCGGGTTGGCTGCGTCCAGCTCGGCGTCCGCCCAGCGGTTGAAAGCCATGGCCATGGAGCGAGCGGCGACCATAGCGACAAGAATCCAGCCGAGGGTGCGCCAGGCGGGCAGGCCGTGCGCCGCCAGCAGCGCGGCGGTGAGCGCAAAGGGCAGCGCGAAGACGGAGTGCTCCCACTTGATCATCTCCAGCGTGGTGCGCGTCTTGTGCCAGAAGCCGGGCAATCGAGGCTCCATCGAACAGTGTAATTGCCCGGCTGCGAACGGCCTGCGCGAATGGAGCGGGTCAGTTTTCTTCAAGTGCTAAAGCCCACGGGTCTTTTGGAGGCCAATAACGTACGGGCTGAAGCCCGTACCCTCCAAAGCGGCCCAGCGCCGGCGCGAAATACGACGATTCGTTTCCATGCAGATTTCGCTTCAATTGGCTGCCTACGGGGCGGGCCGGCGTCGTCCTGCCGGGCCAAGAGGCGATCGGGTGGAGCAATTCTTGCCGTATGGTGACGGGGGGAAAAGGAAAATCCGATTAGGAGTAGGAAATTCATCAGGAATCGCGGTATATTGGCGACTCAACTATTCCGCATCCCCTGACGCCGGGCAATCGGGTAGGGCTTAGAGCCTCATGAACCGGGTTCGACCTCAATCAGTGAGCCATTTCGCGGCCC
>JASHTH010000554.1 GCA_030040655.1 Acidobacteriaceae bacterium
TGGTGTTTCCTGGCTCTATGCTCCGGCATGGTCCCCAATTCCCCCGGGTAAACTTTTCAGGATAGCAGAGGTGGCGATGAGCGGCCGGAGATGGGTAGTGTCTTAAATGTGCGTTGGGATTCCGGTCCTACATTGGTAAGGGGTAGATTTCAAAAAACGGAAGATCGCCGCTCCAGTCGCATCCTGGCAATAGACACTCGACAGAAAAGAGCGTTTCCGCAGTGGTCTCTTCCCCAGTCTCGATGAGGATACGAACCATCCGCTTGCACTTTGGACACGTAAAGAAGTAGTTGGGCCACGATGGGGTCGGCATAGTGGCAACGGTCTACTCCAGACTAAGAACGCCGACGCGTCTCAATCGCGTTTGCTTTCTCGACCCGCTCTTTTCTCTGCTCCATCTTCGCGATTACGAATACGCCAGCGAGCGTGGCCAAACTTCCGATCACCGCAGAAATGCCGTAAATGTTTTTCCCCATACCGATGAGCACAAAGCCACCAACAATGGTAACGAGGCAGATGATGAAGGCATAGTGGGAACCGCGCGCTTGGCTTGCAACGTTGCCCGCTACTACTTTTGCTTCCAGCGCCTCGCGGTGGGCGCTTTGCCGCTCCGCCATGGCCATGATGCGTTCGGCTCCATTAGGGATTACCTCATTGTATTTGGCCAGGAGACTTGGAGGGGGAAGCGGCCCAGAGAAGGACACGGCTTGGCTGATAGAAGCGACCGCTGCTGCCTCAGGCTGCCGTACAATTTGGCCGTCTCTGTCTTTATTTCTCTTGCTCACAAGGTATTATGCAGCTTCAAGCTCGTTCTCTTCGCACTCGATCGCATCGTAGAGGTCTTGTCCGACAATGAGCCAGTCCGCCGCAATCGCCTTCTCGTCGGCTTCAACGGGCATTCCGCTACGGTTGTAATCGTCGAACGCACCCCACAGATCCAATGTGCGGCTCGCTCCAGAGAGGAACGACGGCTGCGCGAAGAGAAAGTCCGATTTGACTCTTTGGTTCATATGTTTAGCTCCCTATCGGACGAGGGCCCGCAACTGTTTAGATGAGGACAGAGAGAGATGGTTTCCCTTGTAATCGTTGAGGTGATGCAAGTATCCACAGTTCATTATTTAAAAGTCTATCAAAATATTACGAAAGTTGTATACCCCACGTTTATTGTAAGAGTTCCGCTAAGGGCCACGCGTAATCGCTGATTTCTGCTTCCATCGCAGGGGTCACACGCAGCGTCTTGTGGGTGCGGCAGAAGTTGTAGTAGGCGAACCGGAGCGAATAGGCTGTTTCTGAGGTCTCCCACCTCATGCGGGATGCATTCGCGAGTCCTGTCATTCGCCGCGATCCGTCGCGGATTTCGGAAGGCACCTCGCGGCCCGTGCCCGCAACCCTGCTGGAGAAGCCATTTAATCTGAGTACACACGCCGAACTGGAAGGTGTCGAAGGTGCAAACGAAGAGGGACAGCAACGGCCAATCGTCTCGGCTTTCGACGAAATCGACTAGACCGTCCGGATACGAACCAAGCGGCTCTGTTGAGGCGCACGAGGAGAGCACCCAAGGCGAAGTTGAGCCAGTTGAGTACTCTTCATTCGTCATCGACGATCTTGTGGCCGACATCACGCCCGCGAACCGGCATGATGAGATTTCATTCGGTCGACCTGTCGGTCGGGAGCTGCTCTGATGCCCGATCAACCGTCGGAAACCTCAGGCCCTGAGGCAGCTTCAGCGAAAGCCCACTGGCTCCAAGCCACCCTGCGCTTCTCTCTGCTCTTCGTCCTCTTCGCCGGCATCGCCATCTGGGCCTACAAGACCGACTACCTGATCCGCTACAAGGGCACCCCCTACCAGGACAGCCGCGTGGCCGGCGGGCCGCAGAAGATTCCCGGCCGGGTGCAGTGCGCCTATTACGATCGCGGCGGCGAGGGCGTGGCCTATCACGATTCCGACGCCAAAAATAACGGCAGCGGCGGGCTGAACCCCGCCAATGGGAACTATCTGAATGAGTTCCGCAAGAACGAGGGCGTCGACACCTCCTACACCAAATTTCATTCCCCTGACCCGATCGATAACAGCCCTTACAACCTGGTGGCGCCGCCCGAAAACCAGCTTTACGTGGGCTGGACCGAGCCCGGCGAGTGGTTCAACCTGACCGTCTTCGCTGCGCGCCGCGGCGACTACACCGGCGATCTGCTCTATACATCGCAGCGCGGCGGCAGCATCTCCATCGACGTGAACGGCAAGCCGGCGACGGGTCCTCTGAGCATAGCTTCCACTTACAACGCCGCCGACCCGCTGGCTTGGCGCCAGTGGCACCACTGGAACCTGGCGCGCGATCTGGTGAAGGTTCACCTTTCCGGCGGCAAAAACGTGCTTACCGTGCATATCCTCACCGGCGGCAACATGAACCTAGCGTATTTCGAGTTCAAGAAGGCGCAATAAGCCGATAAACGGAATTCACGTGCCGTTGTTTGCCGTGCCGATTCTTCATCGATCGCGTGGGCCGAAGGAGTCCGGCTACTTCGCGGGGTGGTTGTGGTCGAAGCTGATCACGCGCGTGATCTTCCACGCGCCGTCCTTGAACTGCCAGAGCTGAACGAATTTGGCGTCGCCGACGTTATTGGGATCGTCGGGATGGCTGAAGCGGTGAATGCCGATCTCCACCGCGCCGTAGCCCTTGAGCGGGTAGACCTC
>JASHTH010000555.1 GCA_030040655.1 Acidobacteriaceae bacterium
GGCCGGTGCTTTGGCCTTCTTGACAATCTCTTCCATCTGAATCTCCTCCTATGAGACGGGGGCTATGAAAAACGGGGATTGAATGAACAACCGTCCATCCCAGTTTACTAGAGGCGAAGGAACTCCTCAAAAAACGGAGGTCATTCTAGAATCCAGGTCATCAATGCAGGAGAAGCAGCATTTTCACCCGGACAGAACGGAACGATTTGACGGCAGGCGGCCGAGAGGCAAACGGCTTGCTTCATTCCTTGAGTAGAAGCCTTTAAAATTCAAACATTTATCAACAGCCTGGACAGACCGGCTCTTCAAGAGGCGTGCCGCTCTGGAACTCAAGGCGCTCTTTGGTCCCAATCCGGGCTTGGGCGGGGCGGATCATCGGGCAATCAGTCCAAGAGGCTGTTGTGGGTCGGGCCGCTCTTAGACCGTTTTAGGAGATCGTGTGTCCTCTCTTGCGATGCTCGAGTTCGCCGCTTCTTCCGCCCCAGCGACGAAGACCTGTCGCCGGGGACCCCGGAGCTTAGGGTCGCGTCAACTCATCGATTGCGGCTTCGGATCCAGAATCTTCTAAAACGGTATAGAACAAAAACTCCCCTGTGGCCAGCGCCGTATCGGAAGTAGTGTGTCCGCTTGGATGCCGCTCGGGGTCGCCGCTTCCTGTTGGTCGCGCCGACTTGGCGTTTCTTCTCCGGCTCCATCATTTCTAAACTGCCATAGCCGGAGAATCTGTTTAGCTGTCGCTACTCCAGCACAAAGATGTTTTCCTTTGCGCACATCTCCTTCAGGATCTTCGGCCACACCGTAACGCTCACCTCGCCCAGATGCGCCTTGCGCAGAAGCAGCATGAGGGTGCGCGACTGGCCGATTCCTCCACCGATGGAGAGCGGAATCCGGTTGTTGAGAATGGCCTGATGATAGGGCAGCCGCAGAAAGTCCTGCTGGCGAGACAGGGCAAGCTGCTTCTCGAGCGTTTCCGCCGTCACGCGGATGCCCATGGAGGTCAGCTCGTGACGACGCTTGGTCACCGGGTTCCACACCAGGATGTCGCCGTTGAGCCCGTGCGTTTCCCGCCCGGTCTCGCGGCTCGTGTCGGTCATCCAGTCGTCATAGTCGGCAGCGCGCATCTCGTGCGGATACCCGTCCTTCAGCGGCCAGCCAATTCCAATGATGAAAATCGCCGGGTATTTCTTCAGCACCTCGGTCTCGCGTTGCTTGCGCGGCAGGTTGGGGTACATCTCGAGGATCTCTTCGGCGTGCAGGAAGGTGAGCTTTTCCGGCAGCGCGGGGCAGCGCGGGTCTTTCAATTGCGGAAAGAGCGACAGGGCAAACTGCTCGGCGCCGACGAGAACCTTCCAGATCTTGCCGACCATCTCTTTAAGGAAGTCGAGGTTGCGCTGCTCGGCCATGATCACCCGCTCCCAGTCCCACTGGTCGACGTAGGCCGAGTGATCGTGATCGAGAAAGTAATCCTTGCGCACGGCGCGCATATCGGTGCAGATTCCCTCGCCCACCTTGCAATCGAACTGCTTGAGCGCCGCTCTCTTCCACTTGGTGGCGGCTTGCACCACCTGGGCGTCGATGGGATGCAGATCGCGGTCGTTGGAGATGTGGAACTGGATGGGCGTGCGCGAGCCATCGCGATCGAGCATGTCGTTCACGCCGCTTTCCACGTCCACGATCAGAGGCACTTCGACCATCATCAAATTCAGTTCCCGGCACAGGTGGTCTGCGATGTAGCGCTTGACATGAAAGATGGCCTGCTGTGTCTCCCGCGGCGTCAGCGCGGACCGATAGTCTTCCGGCAGGATGGCCGCCAGTTCGCTGTAGTCGCCGATTCCCGGTCCGGCCAGGTCGGCCTTCTTGTCGAGGACAGTCGCCATGATCTCTCCCTTCGCGGCCGAACTTCGCGCGGCCGCCTTGCGAGGCGCCGAGGATTCGAAGCACAAGCAGGCCGAATCCGCCTGCAGCGGGCGGAACGGCGCCTCGACCGTCATCGATAGTCGGCTTGGGTCGCGCCCTGCGCTGTGACTGGAGTCACGGAACCTGAGAATCCGCGAAATGGCGCTGGTGCGGCAATCGGCCCGTAGTCTAAGAGCCGAAAGAGGCGATCGCCTTCTTCTCGTCGTCGTAGACATCGAAGATCGTATAGAGCTTGGTGATTTGCAACAGGTCGTGAATGCGCTTGGTGAGATTGAGGAGCTTCAACTGGCCGCCGCGGTTCTTCATCGAAGTGTAGGCAGCCGTCAATTCGCCGAGGCCCGCGCTGTCGATATAGCTCACGTCGGCCAGGTTCAACAGCACCTTCCGGGTTCCCTGGCCGATCTCGTCATGGATCTCGTCGCGAATCGCCGCGCAGGTCTCGCCGAGGGTGAGACGCCCGCTGAGATCGATGATGGAAATGCCTTTTACTTCCCGCGTAGTCATCTTCAAGCTCATATCCGTTCTCCTTGTGGGTTCAGACGGGCTCCCGACCTCAATGAACCTGGCTGTCGTATGAACTGTACCGCTGCCGATTGGAATTGGTGAGAGAAATCTTGCTGTCGTTCCGTACAATTTCGAGAGCACCGGAGCCAATGGTGATTCCGGCGAAGAGCGAGGTTCAATCGTGCGACAAAAGGTGGTGGTTCTGGGAGCCGGGCGGGTCGGCAAAGTGATCGCCGCGGACTTGTCGAAAGAGTTCGAAGTGACGTCGGCGGACGTCAACCAGAATGCTCTCGACTCGCTGTCCTCGCGCTACCGGGTCAAGACAAGAT
This sequence comes from Acidobacteriaceae bacterium, assembly GCA_030040655.1. Taxonomy (GTDB): domain Bacteria; phylum Acidobacteriota; class Terriglobia; order Terriglobales; family Acidobacteriaceae; genus Telmatobacter. Next base: position 2,751 of record JASHTH010000555.1, read on the forward strand.
TCACCGATCTGGGCAATCCCCAGGCCGTCGGCGATGCGATCGGCGAGGCGGATCTGGTCATCTGCGCCGTGCCCGGGCATATGGGCTTCAGGACGCTGAAGACCATCATCGAGCGGGGGAAGAATGTCGTCGACATCTCTTTCTTTGCCGAGGATGCATTCGACCTCGACGAGTTGGCCTTGCAGGGCAATGTTACCGCGGCGGTCGATTGCGGTGTCGGGCCGGGCATTCCGGATTATCTCGCCGGCTTCCTTGTCTCGCAAATGCAGATCGACGATCTTGAGTTCATGATCGGCGGGCTGCATTTCAGTCGCACCGGCCCCAACCAATATCTGCCGACCTTCTCTCCTTCCGACGTATGGGAGGAGTACACCCGGCCGGCGCGCTACGTGAAGGGCGGCAAAACGATCGTCATGCCGCCACTGTCCGAGCCGGAGCTGGTGGAATTTCGCGTCGGCGGCCATGAGCTGACTCTCGAGGCCTTCAACACCGACGGCCTGCGCACGCTCATCACCACCATGGACGGGCGCATCCCGAACATGAAGGAGAAGACCCTTCGCTTTCCCGGCCACATCGCTTACATCCAGGAGCTGCAGGCCACCGGTCAGCCCTGGAAACCAGACGCTTGGAAGCCCGGCGACGACGAGGACGAGTTCACTCTTATGCGGATCAACATCCGTGGAATGGAAAGCGGGCAGCCGAAGCGAATCTCCTACACCCTTCTGGCTACGTTCGACAAAGAAACGCGCATGAGTTCGATGTCGCGAGCCACGGGTTATTCCTGCACGGGCGTGGCGCGTTGCGTTCTCGATGGTTCCTATCGGCGGCCAGGCATTTCGCCGCCGTCCTATATAGGGGAGGCGCCGGGCTGCGCCGAGCGCATCTTCGCGCATCTGAGAGCGCGCGGCATCCAGTTCGAGCGGGACGGAGAACTGTTCCCATGAGGGGTGGGTCCTGGGGCTCACAGTTTCACAGTTACACAGCGTGGAAAAAATTTGCTGCGAGCCGTGCAAGTAAGTTGTTGATTCGGAGATGGTTAACCTTCGGATGCAGGCGATTTTTTGGCTCTTTTTGGCGCATTTTGGCTCGATTGGGCGCAGAATTCCGCTGTTTTGGCCATGTTTTGGCCGGGAAAAGCACAGTTGCGAGAGCGTACAGCGGCTGTGAATTGGTCTTTCCCGCGCTTGCGCCAGCCACCCCACGGACGAAGACCTGTCCGTGGGGACCCCGGTAGCCACCCCGCGGACGAAGACCTGTCCGTGGGGACCCCGGCGCGCCGCAAGGATGGGGCGCCCAAGCTTCGTTGAAGACACGGTCGGTTCGGTCGCCCCTACGGGGCTTGCTGCCTACTTGCTGCTCATTTCCCAGGGTTTCGCTTCGCTTCACCCTGGGCTAGGGCAGTTTAAGAAATAGTGTGTCCCTTTGGAATGCTGCTCAAGGTCGGCGCTCCCTGCTGGTCGCGTCGACTCAGCGATCTTTCTTCGTCTAC
>JASHTH010000556.1 GCA_030040655.1 Acidobacteriaceae bacterium
CCGCCTTCTTCGCCTTCGCCGTCGTGATCACCACCACGCTCACCAGCACCAGCGCCGTGCCCAGAATCGTCCGCGCGCCCAGCTCCTCGCCGCCGAGAAAGTAGCCAATCACGACGGCGACAACCGGATTGACATACGCGTACGTCCCCACCCTGGTCGGCGACTCGTGATGAATCAGCCAGACGTAAGCCGTGAAGGCGACAATCGATCCCGCGACGATCAGATATGCCAACGCGAACCACGCCGCGCCCGAGACTGCCGCCAAGCGAAAGCCGCGAAACTCGCCCAGCGCGGCCGAAGCCATGGCCAGCATCACGCCGCCGGCGAGCATCTGCACGCCGGAACTCGTCACCTTCGACTCCGGCAGCGGCAGCAAGCGCGTCAGCGACGAAGCGATCGACCACCCGATGGCGGCCACGATCAGCGCCGCCGCGCCAATCCGATCGACCGGCTCGCCGCCGAGGCTTAACGAGCGATTCATCAGCACGGCCACGCCGCCGATCCCGATCAGCAGCGCAACGGCGAGCCGCGCAGTGAGCTTTTGCGTGCGCAGCAGGACGATCTCCGAGAGGGACATGAATGCCGGAATCGTCGCCAGGATCACCGCGGCGATGCCCGATGGCACGCGCTTTTCGGCCCAGAAGAGCAGTCCATAGTCGACGACAAAGATGAGAAAGCCGAGCAGGGTCGCCGACATCCATTGCCGCGCGGTGGGCGAAGGCTCGCGGCGGGCCATCGTCCAGCCAAACAGCGCCAGCCCCGCTACGACAAACCGCATTGCGGCCAACAGAAACGGCGGAACTTCGCGCACGCCCACGCGAATGGCGTAGAACGTCGAGCCCCAGACGAGATAAATGATGGCGAAGGCCAGCAGCGTTTGCCACCCCTTCGGGCGCGGAGCGGCTTCCATAGATGATTTATACCAGCGGGCCACTTTGCGCGTACCGGCTTGAAAACGCGCAACAACCCAATCCAGCGCAAATTCTGCAAGGTCCCGGACTTACCACCGTCGCGCGATATGCATCTATGTTGTAGATCGTTCGCCGGGCCGACGAGGGAATTGGCGGTTCCCGGCGCGGTCGAAAGATTCGAGCGACGAGATGGCCGGCCTCCTCGCCGCGTGGGGGATTTGCCGATGGATATGAATCGACCCATCAGCGGTGAGTTTGCCGCGCAGCGTGAAACTCGCCTCCAGGCCCATACCGTGGGCCATCCCGTGGCGCTGCCTTACTCCTTAGTTGCGATATCCGTGTTTTTCGTGAAAGGATCGACAAACGGTTTGAGGTGAGATGTCCTTTCTCAGCAGACGAGATCTTCTGAGGCAAGCATTCGCAGTATCATCGGTTCTGGCCTGGCCAGATCGTCAATTCTCGCAGGCGCCGGTCGGCGCCGGGCGAGAATTCCCAGATGCGTCCCTGTTGATGGGCTTTGTCGATGAGTTGCCGATACCGGCGCGGCTCGCTCCGGAGCAAAAACACCAGGGCTCGGCAGTGTATCGCATGCGCATGATGGAGGGGATGCACTCGATGCACTCCAGGCTTCCGCCGACCAGGATATGGGGCTACGAGGGGCAATATCCAGGACCGACAATCGAGGCGCTCCGCGGCGAGCGCGTTGAGATCGTCTGGGAGAATCGTCTTCCCAGCCATCACCTTTTCAAAATCGATCCTCATATCCACGGCGCCATGCCACCTGCGCCCGAGGTGCGGACAGTGCCGCATCTGCACGGCGCGAGAACATCGTCGCTGAGCGATGGTCTTCCGGAAAACTGGTTTACGCCCGGCAAGAGCGTCCGCTATACCTATCCGAACGATCAACAGGCCGCGGCCCTCTGGTATCACGACCACGCAGTGGGCATCACGCGCCTGAATGTCTATGCGGGGCTCTCCGGCTTCTATCTGTTGCGCGACGATGAGGAGCTCGGCTTCGATCTACCGTCGGGCGATTATGAAATCCCTCTCGTCGTGCAGGACCGCACATTGGACGACAAAGGACAACTGGTTTATGCTCCCGTGAACGACGATGCGATTCCTCTCGCGCCCGGTATCTGGGGACCGGAATTCCTGGGACGATTTCCGGTGGTCAATGGCAAGATCTGCCCGTACGTCAACGTCGAGCCGCGCCTTTACCGGCTGCGCATTTTGAATGCCGCGAATACCCGGTTCTTTGGCCTGCAGCTCAACCTGGCACGGCGGGCGGTCGATATTCCTTCCCTGGTGACGTTCCAACAGATCGGCTCGGATGGTGGGTTCCTCCCCAAGCCGGCGAAGCTCAACCACATCCTTCTGGGGCCTGCCGAACGCGCCGACCTTCTCGTGGACTTCACGGGCCTGGACGGCAAAACCGTTACGATGAACAACAACGCGGCAGCACCCTATCCGGGATGGGCCATGCTGGCGATGCGCGCGCCAACTTTGAACGAACTGATCCAGTTCCGCGTGGTATTGCCAAGGAAAGATGCAAAGGCATCCTCCAAGGCGTTCGCCGGAATGACGATTCCATTCCGCAGGTTCTCTGAAGACGATGCATCGAGGTCGAGAGACTTTGTGTTGACGGAGCGCGTGGACCCAAACGGGCGGTCCCTCGGCGTTCGCATCAATGAAAAGGGTTACGAGGATCCTGTCACCGAGATCGTGAAGTCTGGAGCCATGGAGAAGTGGCGGTTTATCAACACCACCGAGGATGCCCACCCGATGCATCTTCACCTGGTTCAGTTTCAGATCCTTTACCGGCAGGGGTTCGACCCCGTGGAGTTCCGCAAAGGCTCGTTGAAGCCGGTAGGCGCGCTGCGTCCACCGCCGGCGGAGGAGTGCGGTTGGAAAGACACGGCAGTGGTTTTGCCCAATGACATGCTGACGATCCTTGTCCGCTTCGAAGGCTACGTCGGACGGTATGTCTTCCATTGCCACATGCTTGAGCACGAGGACAACGATATGATGCGGCCCTATGAGATAGTCGCCGCTGCAAAGGAATAAGGGAGTCATAGAGCCGAGCGTGAATCCTCGCCCATGGTCCCGGAGTTTTCCGCAGCCGGTTCAGGCCATACCTGCGAAACCGATCCAGTGCCAATAATTCGGGTAGTGGCGCATTTTGGGAGGGTACGGGCTTTAGCCCGTACATATTGCCGAAAAAAGCTCCTCGGGCTTTAGGCAGTGTCTGACGAATCCCGGGCTGAATGCTTTGTAACAGGGCACGACTTGCCGGGGTCCCCAACAAGCTGCCTTTGCTTGTTGGGGTGGCTTGAGTCGTGCCGAAAAGAGGGCGAAAAGAACGGGGCTTTAGCCCCTGAGGGCCGCTTTTTGGGCCTGATGCGCGGTGTTTTCGATTCGTCAGACACCGCCTAGCCCCTGAGGGAAACGGACGCATCACCTGGTCGATCGCCGCGTAGCCGCAATGAGCCTCTTCCCCATGTTTCTCAAACTCGACGGCCGCCGTTGCGTCGTAGTCGGCGCGGGGACGATCGCGCGGCCCAAGATCGAGAGCTTGCTGCGCGCCGACGCCCGGGTGACGGTGATTGCGCCCGATGCGCACGCGGAGATCGAGAGTTGGGCAGCCGGCGCA
>JASHTH010000557.1 GCA_030040655.1 Acidobacteriaceae bacterium
GAGCTATGAGCGGGAGATCACGCCGAAAGACCGTCTCACTGTGATTGCCCGCCACGAACTCGCGCGCTACGAAATTCCCAACGAACTGGTGCAGCAGAACGGAGCCTATCTTCCGAACGCAAACAACGCCACCGGATGCCCGCCCGCACCTCCGGCCGATGAACCGAGCGACTGCGTGTTCATTCCCGGCGGGCAGCTCCAAACGGGTGACAACTTCGAGACCATGGGAACCATGGCTTACCAGCACATCATTTCCCAAAACACGCTGGGCGCGCTGCGCGGCATGGCCCGCGATAACTCCAACGACTTCTATTCGAACCCGGCCTCCTGGCCGCTCATCGCCACCCAGCGCAACGACTTCAAGGAGATCTACTTCAACGGCAGCGTCTCGGTTCATCATGGCAGACAGGAATGGAAGACGGGCGTCGAATCCGACGCCATCTTCCTGCACGAGAACTTCCACTACGCGATGCCCGATTGCGCCAATCTTTTGGATCCCCAATGCCCCATCCATCTGGGCATCCTGGATGCCGGTGCCACCACCTTTGCCTTTGCCGGCAGCCGCCCGGATCTCGAACAGGCAGCCTATGCTCAGGACGCCGTCCGGCTCGGCAACTGGTCGGTCGATGCGGGCCTCCGTTGGGACCACTACCAGTTGCTGCTGAACCAGAACGCGGTGAGCCCGCGCGTGGCCATCTCGCGCTACTTCCCCCTCGCCGGCGTGAATCTTCACGGTTCCTACGACCGGATCTTCCAGACGCCTTCGTTCGAAAACATCCTTTTGTCCAGCTCTCCGAGTGCCGAATCTCTCGATACCAGCGTTCCCGCGGTGCAGCTTCCGGTCCAGCCTTCGCACGGAAGCTATTACGAGCTGGGAGCCACGAAAGCGCTCTTTGGCAAGCTGCGGATGGACGCGAACATGTTCCGCCGCGACGTGAACAACTATGCCGACGACAATCAAATCCTAAGTACCGGGATCAGTTTCCCCATCGCATTCAACAAAGCGGTTCTCTACGGCGCGGAGGGCAAGCTCGAAGTTCAACGCTGGGGGCGGTTCTCCGGCTTCGGCTGCTACTCTTACATCGTCGGAAATGCCTGGTTCCCGGTGACGGGCGGATTGTTCCTGGGCAACAATGCGATCAATCCAACCAGCGGGCATTTCCCGGACTCGCAGGACCAGCGAAACACGGTGCGTGATCGCCTCCGCTTTCAGGCGGCTTCGCGCCTGTGGCTCGCCGTGGGCAGCGATTCCAACAGCGGACTGCCGTTCCAGCCGGACTTGACCCCGCAGCAATATGCCGCGGAATACGGGCAGGCGGTGATCCATCACCTCAATTTCAGTCGCGGCCGCATCGATCCATACCTTACCGAGAATGTATCCGTGGGGGTCGACCTCTATGAGCGGGAAAAACAATCGCTGCGCTTTCAGGCCGACATCCAAAACCTGAGCAACACGCTCGAGGTCATCGATTTCGGAGGTCTGTTCTCCGGCAATGCGCTCGGGCCGTCGCGCCAATATACCTTTCGGCTTGTAACGACATTCTAGGTCGATGATCGTTTGGATTTGTACCACTTGGGCGCCCCATCCTTGCGGCGTTTTTTTGCCGCAGGGGTGGCAGAAAAGCTCGCTGTGCCGCGACGAGCCCCGGCTTCCGGCATTCGGGGTATGAAAACAGCGGAGCCGCTATAATGCCGAATCATCCGGATGGCCCCGGGCGATGTTCAGTCCTTTCCTTTTGATTGCGAGCGGCATCCAAGGGAATAGTCTGAACAAATCCTCAGGGAACGGAATATACCCATGGAACGATCAGGGCAAACCAGTCCCGCGGAGCTGGCATGCGAATTGCCGCTTTTGGCTTCCCTTCCGGAAGCTCAGTCGGGAGCGAGTGAGATCGAAACGGAGGTCGTGACCCTCTTCGAGCAATATCGGGCTCCTTTGCTGCGCTACGCAGTCTCGTTCGGCGTGCCGGTTTGCGATGCCGAAGAAGTCGTCCAGGAAACGTTTCTGGCCTTGTTTCGTCATTTGCGCCTGGGACGATCGCGAGAGAATCTACGCGGCTGGATTTTTCGCGTGGCGCACAACCTCACGCTCAAGCAACGTCACGCCAACAAGCGCTATGTGGAGACAATGGACAACGATTCCGGCATCGCAGCTCTGCATATCGAACCATCGCCGAACCCGGAAGATTCCCTTTCCGACGCGCAAAGGCAACAACGCCTGCTGGCCGTCGCCCGGTCGCTGCCCGAGATGGAGCAAAGTTGTCTTCGCATGCGCGCCGAGGGCCTGCGCTATCGCGAAATCGCCAAGGCTCTCGGGATCTCGTTGGGAAGCGTTTCGACGCTGCTTACGCGGTCCCTTGCCAAGCTGATTCGAGTCGATCGGGGGTGCGCATGATGCGACACGACGACCGACACCTTTCCGACGAAGAATTGGTTCGCGCCGCGGATGGCGAGCTGACGAGGAAGAGGCGCCATCATCTTGAAGCCTGCGCCGGGTGCAGGATGAGAGCGGCACAATGGGAGAAGACGATTGCTCAATTGGCGCGCGCGCAACAAAACGACCTCGATTCCAGCTTGCCGCCGATCGCGAGTCCGCGCGCCCTGTTGCGGGCGCGACTGGCAGAAGCAACTGCATCCGAGGCGAGGCTCACTTCGCGCAATTGGATTTCGAAGAGTGTTCCGGCTGGAGCATTGGGTGTTGCCGCTCTTGTGATCATGGCGGCGGTTGCGGGCGGCCTGGCATTCCGGCACCTTGACGCGCCCCGTGAAAATCCATCGCTATCGTCGCGGGATTCCGGAGTTCTGCCCAATCGCGATTTCACTCCGGGGGCCGCGCGCTCCGTCTCGCTCCAGGAGATTTGCGCATTGCCGCACGAGCAGGTGGTTAAGGAGGTTTCGCCCTCGCAACGCGAGAAAGTTTTTGAGGAGTACGGGATTCCCAGCGCCCGGTCGGCCGAGTATGAAGTGGATTACCTGATCACTCCTGGCCTGGGCGGCGACGATGACATTCGCAACCT
>JASHTH010000558.1 GCA_030040655.1 Acidobacteriaceae bacterium
CTGTATCAACCATTCCCGCTGGTTCTCCCCAAATCATCGGCGGAGCGAACGGGGGATGAAGGAGAAGGAATGAGTCTGACCGACCCGGTAGCGGATTTTCTGGCGCGTATTCGCAACGCGATCCGCGCGCGTCACCAGAAGCTGGATGTGCCGGCTTCGAAGCTGAAGACCGAGATCGCCCGCATCCTCAAGGAAGAGGGCTACATCTCGAACTACAAGACCCAGGAAGAAGAGGGCAAGCTCATCCTGCGCGTGTACCTCAAGTACGGCGGCGCGGAAGCGGCCATCCGCGACCTGGCGCGCATTTCGCGTCCCGGCTGCCGCGTCTACGTAGGCCGCGACGAAATCAAGCGCGTGCAGGGCGGATTGGGTATCGCCATACTCACCACGCCCAAGGGCGTGATGACCGGCCGCCAGGCGCGCCGCGAAGGCGTTGGCGGCGAGTTGCTGTGCGAAGTGTGGTAATGCAGCTCTTAGCTTTTAGCTTCTAGCTCTTGGCTCGTTGGTCATGGCGCGGGCGGTTTGTGCTGGAACAAAGTGGCTAAAAGCTAGCAGCTAGAAGCTAGAAGCTTCAGAAGGATTGAATTCGATGTCGCGCATTGGAAAGAAGCCGGTCCCGCTGCCCAAGGGAGTCAAATACAAGGTCGAAGGCAACACGGTGGTCGTCGAAGGTCCCAAGGGCAAGGTCTCGACGCTGGTTGCCCAGGGCATTACGCTGAAGACCTCCGACGGCCATGTGCTTTTGGAGCGAGCCAGCGACGATCAGGCTGCGGTCCATGGGCTGACGCGCGCGCTGGTGGCGAACGCGGTGCAAGGTGTCACGAAGGGATGGAGCAAGGAGCTCGACATCGTCGGCATCGGCTACCGCGCCGAGCTGAAGGGCAGGGGCACGGTCGTCTTTACGCTGGGTTATTCGCACCCGATTGAGTTTCCGCTGCCTTCAGGCATCGAGGTTGCCATCGACCCGAAGCAGACCCACTTGACCATTTCCGGCGTTGACCGCCAAAAGGTGGGCCAGGTGGCCGCCGACATGCGAGCGCTGCGCACACCTGACCCCTACAAGAACAAGGGCGTGCGCTACACCAACGAGCGGCTGAAAAAGAAGGCAGGCAAGACGGGAGCGAAGTAAGCTGACAGCTGGCAGCGGACAGCTTACAGATACGGGATTGAGGACTGTCAGCTGTCTGCTGTGAACTGCCAGCTGGCCACCCACCGAACGGATCCGCAGGGCGGCTCCGCTGATAGGAAGAGAACAACGATGATTGCCGAAACCAAAAGAAACAAGATTCGCCGGCGCATCCATGCCCGGATTCGCGAGAAGTTGGCGGGAACGGCGGCGCGGCCGAGGCTCAACGTCTACCGTTCGCTGGACCACATCTATGCCCAGGTCATCGACGACGAGAAGGGCGAGACGCTGGTTTCGGCTTCGTCGCTGGGCCTGAAGCTGAAAACCGGGGGCAACGTCGCGGCGGCCAAAGAGATCGGCAAAGCCGTCGCCGAGCGAGCCGCCGAGAAGGGCATCAAAAAGGTGGTCTTCGATCGCGGCGGCTATCTGTACCACGGGCGAGTCAAGGCGCTGGCCGATGCGGCGCGCGAAGCGGGGTTGGAGTTTTAGCTGTCAGCTATCAGCCTTCAGCTCATCGCGCGATATCGACCGGCGAAAAGCCGATGTTGGAAGTTCATGGCTGAGAGCAGAGAGCTGAGAGCTGAAAGCTCCAGAGACGAGAGAAAAATGACGACGACAGTAAAGAAGAAACTCGATGCCAACGCCTTCAACCTGAAAGACCAGGTGGTGGCGATCAATCGCGTGACCAAAGTGGTCAAAGGCGGCAAGAACATGTCCTTTGCCGCGCTGGTGGTGGTCGGCGACGCCGGCTCCGGCGTGGTGGGCTTCGGTTCGGGCAAGGCCAAGGAGGTTCCCCAGGCCATTCGCAAGGGAATCGAGTCGGCCAAGAAGAACCTGGTGAAGGTCAACCTCACTGAAACCACCATCCCGCACCAGGTGCTGGGCCGCTACGGCTCCGGGCAGGTGCTGCTCAAGCCCGCGCCCGAAGGCACGGGCGTCATCGCCGGCGGGGCGGTGCGCGCGGTCATGACCTCGGCCGGCGTGCAAAACGTGCTCACCAAGAGCCTGGGCTCGCCCAATCCGCACAACGTGGTCAAGGCCACCTTCGACGCGCTCGCGCAGTTGCGCGACAAGGGCGAAGTGGCCAACACGCGCGGCAAGCAGGTTGAGGAGCTCTGAGCCATGGCCGGAAATAAGAAGATTCGCATTCAATACTTCCGCTCGGCCATCGCCGCGCCCACCAAGCACAAACTGGTGGTCAAGGGGCTGGGCTTCACGCGGCTCAATCAAATTGTTCAGCGTCCGGACACGGAATCGGTGCGCGGCATGGTGAAGGCAGTGCCGCATTTGGTCCGAATTTTGGAGAACTAGCCATCTCTCACAAGTGGTCAGTGATCAGTGGACAGTGATCAGTGACCGGGAATCGCAACTGATTCGGCAGGGACGCAAGATCTCCTCCGACGCAACTGACCACTGATCGCTGTTCACTGACCACTCATTCGAAGACGCGAGTCGTCTGGACTTCAACCCCGGACGGCGCTATAGCGAGGAAAACATGGCCAAGAATCTATCCAATTTGCGCGCGCCCCGGAAAGCCAACACCGGACGCAAGCGCGTGGGCCGGGGTATGGGCTCCGGCATGGGCAAGACTTCGACCCGCGGCCACAAGGGCCAGGGATCGCGCTCCGGATCGAGCTTGATGCGCGGCTTCGAGGGCGGCCAGATGCCGCTGCATCGCCGCTTGCCCAAGCGCGGCTTCACCAACATCTTCCGCACCGAATACACCGTGGTGAACCTTGACCGCATCGCCGGCCTCGATGTTGCCGAAATCGGGCTGGACGACTATCGCAAACTGGGTCTGGCCTCCCGGCGCAATGCGCTCATCAAGGTTCTCGGTTCCGGCGACCTGACTTCGGCGAAGACCATCCACGCCCACAAGTTCTCGAAATCGGCGGTCGAGAAGATCGAGAAAGCAGGCGGAAAGGCCGTGGTGGCGGGGGCGGCGGCGTGATTAGTCCCTCTGCTCTTGTGACCAAAAGCACGGACTGCACCTTCGAATTCCCATAACCTAAACGGGAATCGGGAATGCCGTAAAATTGGGCTTGTCAAGTCACACTTTCAGGGCTGAAAATGCCCAAGCGGATCATTGAACATGCTGGAAAAGTTTCTCAATATCTTTCGCATTCCCGATCTTCGCAAGCGCGTGCTCTTCACCGCCGCGATCCTTGCGGTCTATCGGCTCGGCGCGTACATCCCCACGCCCGGCGTCGATGGCAACCGGCTGGCACAGCTCTTTAGCTCGCAGAGCGGCTCGTCGCTCGACCTCATGAACCTGTTCGGCGGCGGCAATCTGCGGCGCATGACGATTTTCGCGCTGGGCATCATGCCCTACATCACCGCGTCGATCATCTTCCAACTGCTGACTGTGGTCTATCAGCCGCTGGCGCGGATTGAGAAGGAAGGCGAACTGGGCCGCCGCAAGATCACGCAGTGGACGCGCTATGTCACGGTGCTCCTGGGCGTGCTGCAGTCGATCGGCATCGCCGCCATTCTGACCAAACAGGGACTGGTCCTCAATCCCGGCATCGGCTTCGATCTTTTGACGGTGCTGACATTGACCGCGGGCACCACCTTCATCATGTGGCTGGGCGAACAGATCACCGACCGCGGCATCGGCAACGGCATGAGCCTGCTCATCTTCGCCGGCATCGTCGCCGGCCTGCCCAACGGCGTCATCGAGATGATCCAGAAAGTGCAAACCGACGCCTGGGGTTCGGCGACCGTGATCGTCGTCGGCCTGGTGCTGGTCGGCATGGCTGCCGTGGTCACGTTCATCGTTTTTGTCGAACGCTCCGAGCGCCGCATTCCCATCCAGAGTGCGCGGCGCATCATTGGCCGGCGCATGATGGGCGGCCAGTCCAGCCATCTGCCCCTGCGCGTCAACGCCGGCGGCGTCATGCCCGTCATCTTTGCCAGTTCCATTCTCTCGGCGCCGCTTCTGCTCGGCCAAATGGACTGGGTGCGCAACAACCGCCTGCTCGCTCCGCTCACCGATGCGCTGCACCCCGGCTATCCCTGGTACGAGCTGCTCGACATGCTGGCCATCATCTTCTTTGCCTACTTCTACATCTCCATCGTCATGAAACCCGATGACATCGCCGACAACTTCCGCAAATCGGGCTCGTTCATCCCCGGCATTCGCCCCGGCAAGCGCACCTCGGACTTCATCAACGACATCCTCACGCGCATCACGCTCGTCGGGGGGCTGTATCTTATCGTGATCACACTGGTTCCCACCTTCCTGATCTCGGGTATCCGGTTCGACAAGATCTGGCTCATCGGCCGGCTCTTTGAGAGCCTGCCTCCGTGGATCACGCATGGCTTTGGGTTCAACTTTTACTTTGGCGGCACCTCGCTCCTGATTGTCGTAGGCGTGGCCATGGACACCATCAATCAGGTCGAATCGCAACTGATCATGCGTCACTATGAGGGCTTTTCCCCGCGCTCAGGCCGCATTCGTGGAAGGAAAGCCTGGTAAATGTCCGCCGGCTCGACCGCGGTCGCCAATGACCGGGCAATGGCTGCCAAGACCATTCCCGGTCCCATTCTTTTGCTGGGCGCTCCCGGCTCGGGCAAGGGAACCCAGGCAAAGGCGCTGGTCAAGCTCTGGGAGATTCCCCAAATCTCAACCGGAGATTTGCTCCGCGCCAATGTGGCGCAAGAAACACCGCTGGGCAAGATCGCCAAGGAGACCATGCGCCGCGGCGAGCTGGTTTCCGATGCGCTGGTCGAAGAAATGGTCGCCGTGCGGCTGCAGCAACCCGATACCGCCAACGGCTACATTCTGGATGGTTTTCCGCGCACCCTGGGGCAGGCGGCCTGGCTCGACACCCGCCTGGCCGGGCAGCCTGGCTCGATCCCGGTGATTGCCGTCAACATCCAAGTAGACTATAATCAGTTGTTGCGCCGTATTGTCGGGCGCAGGAATTGCCCTGTCTGCCAGCGTATTTACAATGTCTACTTGCAACCGCCCCAGCGCAGCGGCTACTGCGACGTAGAGGGTACGAGGCTGGTGCAACGAGCCGACGACACGGAGAAGGCCTTCGAGGAGCGCATGCGCGCCTACGGGGCACTGACCGCGCCCGTCATTGAACATTATCGTGAGATGGGGCGTTTTGCCGAAGTCGACGGGGATCGGCCGGTGGAGGTGATTGCCGCCGGCATTGTCGCGGCGGTGGAGCGGCTGAGAGCGGGTGGTCAGTGATCAATGGTCAGGGGTCGGTAGCGATAAGTTGCTGGCATCTGACCACTGTTCACTGATCACTGTTCAGTGGATTTGAATGGTCGTCATCAAGTCGTTGTCCGAGATCGAGAGAATGCGGCGCGCCGGCCGTGTGGTCCGCGAGGTGCTGGAAACCGTGCGCGGCTTGGTCAAGCCGGGCGCGACGACGCTCGACCTGGAACGCGCGGCCGAGGCCAAGCTGAAGGAACTGGGCGCCAAGCCGGCGTTCAAGGGCTATCACGGCTTTCCCTGCGTGCTGTGCACCTCGGTCAACAGCGAAGTGGTGCATGGCATCCCATCGCCGAAACGGGTTCTCAAGGAAGGGGACATCGTTTCGATCGACTGCGGAGCGGCCGTGGACGGCTACTACGGGGACTCGGCCATCACCGTGCCGGTGGGCGAGAAGATCGACCCCAAAACCGCGCGGCTAGTCGAGGTCACCCAGAAGTCGCTGCACTCGGCGATCGCCGCCGTCAAGCCGGGCGCGACGCTGGGCGATGTGGGCGCCGCCGTGCAGCGCACCGTCGAGGCCGAGGGGTTTTCGGTAGTGAGGGATTTTGTGGGGCACGGCATCGGCGTGCACATGCACGAAGATCCGCAGGTGCCCAACTTTGGCGAGCCGGGCCGGGGCATGAAGCTCAAGGCGGGCATGGTGCTGGCCATCGAGCCGATGGTGAATGCCGGCGGGCCCGATGTGCAGGTTCTGGGAGACGGATGGACGGCCGTTACCGGCGACGGAAGCATGAGCGCTCATTTTGAGCACACCGTCGCCGTGACCCCGACCGGAGCGAGCGTTTTGACGGAGTAGGCATTGACCGGCATCTGCGTTCGCGGACTCCGCGAATCGGGCCGGAAAATGCCATAACCAGCCGGATCGGCAAAAAGGAGCGCCGGCAGAATCAGGAAACAGTTTGTCGAAGGAAGATGCGATTGAGGTCATGGCAACGGTCACCGAGACGTTGCCCAATGCCATGTTCAAGGTGAAACTCGAGAACAACCACGAGGTGCTCACCCACGTTTCCGGACGCATGCGCAAGAACTTCATCCGCATCCTGCCCGGCGACCGCGTGGCGGTGGAGTTGAGCCCTTACGACTTGAATCGTGGCCGCATCGTGTATCGGTACAAGTAAGCTGCTAGCTTCTAGCCTCTAGCTCCTAGCTGGAGTGCGGAGGAGCGGAACTGGGTTGTTAATCAATCGGGCTAGAAGCTAAAAGCTAAAGGCTAGAAGCTGACTTACCCGGAGAAGGGTAATCACCATGAAGGTCCGTGCATCGGTGAAGAAGATTTGCGTCAAGTGCAAGGTCATCAATCGCCGCGGGGTGGTTCGCGTGATCTGCGAAAACGCAAAGCACAAGCAGCGCCAGGGGTAGCCGGCGCTGGGGAGAAACGCGGAGACTCTCACGAGAGTGGACAGCGATCAGAGAAGGCCGACGCGCCATTTCGCTCTGACCACTGACCACTGGGTCCGGGGCTAGTTAGCTTGAGTCAAGGCTTGCGATGAACCCCAGAGAGCCAGGCCGCTTAACCCGTGCGATCCGGCAGAGGCCGGAGGCACATAACTCGAGAGTTCGCAGTTCATAGTTTTCAGTGCCGGTCCCGGATGTCGGGCAAACTGAGAACCAAGAACGGCGAACTGAAGAAAAGGGAACCGAATGGCACGTATTGCTGGCGTCGATCTGCCCCGCAACAAGCAGGTCCGGATCGGGCTCACGTACATCTACGGCATCGGCCAGCCTCGCGCGCGCAAGATCCTGGACAAGGCCAACGTCGATGCCTTCAAAGACGTGCAGGACTTGGGCGAGGACGAGGTCAACCGCATCCGTCAGGTCATCGAAGATGAAGGCGGAGTCGAAGGCGATCTGCGCAAGGATGTGCAGATGCACATCAAGCGCCTGATCGACATCCAGAGTTATCGCGGCCTGCGTCATCGCCGCTCGCTGCCGGTGCGCGGTCAGCGCACCCACACCAACGCGCGCACGCGCAAAGGGCCGCGCAAAGGCACCATTGCCGGCAAGAAGAAAGCGACGGCGAAGACATAATGGCGGAACAGAAACCGAAGGCGGCGGCCGCGAAGCCCGGCAAAACCAAAAAGTTCAAGAAGCGCGAGCGCAAGAACGTGCCCTACGGCATCGCCTACATTCAAGCCTCGTTCAACAACACCATCGTCACCATCACCGACCAGGTGGGCAACACGCTGAGCTGGAAGAGCGCCGGGTCGCTGGGCTTTCGCGGGTCGCGCAAGGGCACGCCCTTTGCGGCGCAGCAGGCCGCATCGAACGCCGCCGGCATGGCGCGCGATCATGGCGTGCGCGCGGTCGATGTGCGCGTCGCCGGCCCCGGCTCGGGCCGCGAATCGGCGATTCGCGCCTTGGCGTCGGCCGGCATCGAAGTGCGCTCCATCCGCGACATCACGCCGGTGCCGCACAACGGCTGCCGGCCGCCGAAGAGACGCCGCGTCTAAGCCGCGATCGCGGCTTAGACAGGGACTTAGGGACTAGGGACTGAGGGGCTAGGTGGGACAGAGGTTTTAGTCCCTTAGTCCCGAGCCCCTAAGTCCCTGGTAACACGGGCCGGGAAGAAGCGCGCCACTTGGCGCTCGTAAACCGGCCGACATCCGAAGTTAGGAGAAGAAATGGCTCGCTACACCGGAGCAGTCTGCCGCCTTTGCCGCCGCGAAGGCACCAAGCTCTTTTTGAAGGGCTCCAAATGCACCTCCGACCGTTGCCCGCTGGAGAAGCGCAACTTTCCTCCCGGCCAGCATGGCAAGGATCGCAAAGCCAAGATCGTGGGCTACGGCCTGCAACTGCACGAAAAGCAAAAGGCCAAGCGCATGTATTTCACGCTGGAGAACCAGTTCCGTGAGTACTACGAGAAGGCCAGCCGCGCCACGGCCGTTACCGGCGAGCTGCTCATCCAGCAGCTGGAGCGGCGCCTGGATAACGTTGCCTACCGGCTGGGATTCGCCATCTCGCGGCGCCAGGCCCGCCAGATCGTTCGCCACGGGCATGTCGAGGTCAACGGCAAGAAGGTCAACATTCCGTCGTACCAGGTAAACGCCGGCGACGAGGTTGCGGTTCGTCCTGCGGCCAAGAAGTTCGGCGTCGTGCAGCAGGCGGCGGGCTTCGCCGCATCCAATCCCGTGCCGGCCTGGCTCGAGCCCAACTTTGAGAACCTGTCCGGCCGCGTGCTTTCGCTGCCCAAACGCAAAGACGTCAACCTGCCCATCAATGAGCAGTTGATTGTGGAGCTGTATTCGAAGTAACAGCTGACAGCTATCAGCTGTCAGCTTTCAGCCACCCGCGGTTGTACCAACCTTTCGGTACTTCGCGGTCGAGCTGATAGCTGAAGGCTGAAAGCTGAAAGCTGCATTTCACAACGAAGGAGAGAAGCGCGGCCGCCGCAAAATGCATCGCGACGTATCCGCCGCGCAAGGAGAATCGAGACGAATATGCTTTGGAGAGGATTTCAGAAACCCAAGCGCCTGGCGGTCGACGCCGAGTCGCTTACCGACAAATACGGCAAGTTCAGCGCCCAGCCGTTCGAGCGCGGCTTCGGCACCACCATCGGCAACGCCCTGCGCCGCACGCTGCTCAGCTCCATTGAAGGCGCCGCGGTCACGGCCATTCGCATCGAAGGCGTGCTTCACGAGTTCCAGTCCATCGCCGGCGTCTCAGAAGACGCGACCGACA
>JASHTH010000559.1 GCA_030040655.1 Acidobacteriaceae bacterium
CTTCAGGTCATCGCGAGCCGAAGCCGCAAGCTCACCCTCTGCCTGGTGCAGCCGCGCCTCCGCCGCGGCCGAGCCGGCGTTGGGCTTGACATCGGCGCTCAGAATGAAGCGCGCGTGGTCGAGCACCGTGCGCTCCTCTTCGGTTCCGTCGATTCCCGCGCCTGTTCGACTATCGGCGTCTTCGTCAACGCAAGATTGACCCCATGCTGCAACTCATCGCGCGAATACTCGCCCGCCACGTTCCCATCGATCAGGAGCCGGTATTGACCCGCCGCGAGCCCATCGACCTGCAATATCTCGCGGTCGACCGACGCAATATCCGAGATTGCCAGCAGCAGGGGAGTCATGGCGTCGTTGAAGTCCAGCGGCAGCGGCAGCGCGTCGTCGGTCTGGGTCCATTTCAGCCCGCTCGGCGTCTTCGACAATCCGGTCGCCGTGGTTTTTTCCTTCGCCACGATGTCGCCCTCGGCGACATTCAATTCCAGCCGGCTGACTAGCGGATCGACATGCCATGCCGACAGCAGCGCCGCGGCCATGATCCAGTGGCCCGTCGCCGAGGGATGGATGCGATCGGGCACGATCAGCGGAGCGAGCTCGGGAAACTTTGCCTTCGCGCGTTCGAGAGAATCGACAAGCGGATCGTGAAAATCGACGAGTTGGATCTTCTTGTCGCCCGCGTCTTTGAGCTGCGCCGCGATCGTCGACACGTCGCCGGCCAGCTTGTCGATGGTCTTCGCATAGCCGGGAAACTCGGTGCCGTGCGTGATCTCGTCGTAGGGCGTGGGGCGAATGAGCACGATCTCGGCTTCGGGAGCTGCCTTGCGCAAGGCCGCAATCAGCGCGACGTACCCTTGCTGGAACGTCTCTTCCGATTTTTCCGCATCGTATCCCCAGCCGCCGTCGTTCATGCCCAGCATGACGGTGATGACGGTCGGATGGAGAGGAGCCACGTCGCGCTGCACTCGCTCCGCCATGGTTCCGGCGTATCCGCCTGAGACGGTGTCGCCGGGCACGCCGGCATTCACGAAGCGAACATCGAGCTGCGGATAGCGCGTGAGAACGAAGTCTTCCACGAAACGCGTATAGAGCCGCTGCGCGGTGATGCTGTCGCCGTAGAAGACCACGGTATCGCCGTCGTGCAACGCAAACGGCGGCTGACCGGTGCACGGCCCAGCCAGAAGAATGACAGCGCTCCAAGGGAGAAGAGACTTGAAGAAAACCTGAGCGGTGCGAGAGTTCATCCGCACATCATAGCCGCTGGCCGCTGCGCACGAAAAAGGACGGCAGCCGATCCATTTCCCCCAGGGGCTGAAGCCTATGTCGGGTTGGCGGCAATTGCGGGACGACTGAAGAGGTTGCGGAAAAACTCCTAGGATCGGTTTCTCGCGGGCTGAAGTCCGCGAGAAAAATCAAAAACAAAGGACTTGTTCGGCACGGCTAAAGCCGTGCCCTTTCAAAACCGCTCGCAGAGCGAGTTTTTCCGCAACCTGCGAAGTCGTGCCCTGACTCATGATTTCGTTTTTCCGCAGCCTGCGAAGCACGTACCTTCCCGCCTGAATCGCTATGTAAAGAACGCCGTCGACGTACTCTGGCTCGGAAGATAGTCCGAATTCCGCTAGAATCCAACCATGGATGGCGGCACATTGTCCGGAGTCCACATTGGGGCGCGTGCGACGCCGGCGCGTGCGGGTGTGCAGCGCCTCGGCAGGCGCCGGCTCACCTCCGCGCTGCAATGCGCCGCGGGCATTGCCGCCGCTGTGGTTGCGGCCCTGCTCGTTCATCGATTCGATGGGCCGGCTCCGTTGGCCTTTCTCGTTTTGCTGGCTATCGTCGTCGCCGTCGCCTTCTTTGGCGGAGCCTGGCAGGCGGTCATCGTTTCTCTCTCCGCAGCCGCGTCCAACGGCTTTATCGCCGCGCGCCAGCCGAACCTGCCGACGTTGTTGCAGCCGTCGAATATCGCCCTCCTGGCCGCATTCCTTCTCGTCGCGCTGGTGGTCAGCCGTCTGGCGGCGCGCGCCCGCGCGCACGCCGTGGAAGCCAAGTGGCTGGACGACCAGATGCGGAATCTGTTCGAGTTCAGCCGGCGCACGCTGGAGTTGAACCTGCACATCGAACCCGGCCCGCAGTTGGCCGAGATGGCCCACGAACTTTTCTTGCTGGAAGGAGTGGTAATCTTCGATGCCGATCTTCACGAGACTTATCAGGCCGGTTATTGGGGCCAGGATGCGCGCGAGCTGGCACAGAACGTCTACTACTTCGAGAGTTCCAACGACGATCCCGGGACCGGCCTTGCTCGCCGCGTTCTTCGCCTGGGCCGCGTTCCCATCGGCAGCCTGGTGCTGAGAGGGCACACCAGCCCGCTCACCAACAGCGCCATCGCCCTGCTCATCGCCACCACCTTCGATCGCTACCGCGCCTTTGCCAACGAGAGCCAGATCGATGCCGAGCGGCGCACCGAGCAGCTTCGCGCCACGGTCCTCGACAGCCTAGCCCACGCCTACAAAACTCCGCTCACGGCGATTCGCGCGGCCAGCACCGGTTTGGCCGAAATGGGCAAGCTGTCGCCGGCGCAGTCAGAGCTCGTCTCGCTCATCGATGAGCAGGCCGCGGTGCTGGGCGACTTGACCACCCGCCTGCTCACCACGGCCCGCCTTGAATCCGGCCAAGTCGCGCTCCATCGCGAGCCGTTGCTGGTGCGCTCGTTGATCGACGAGGTGGTCGCCGCCTTGAAAGATCGCCTGGCCAGCATGAAGCTCTCCATTCAACTCGACGACGAATCGCTCGAACTCAGCTGCGATCGCCAACTGCTCTCCGCCCTGCTCACGCAGTACATCGACAACGCCTGCAAGTATTCGATCTACGGCACCACCGTGACCGTGGCCGTCAAGCAGGCGCGCGCCGAGGTTGTCTTCTCGGTGCACAGCCGCGGAGCCGAAATTCCCGCCGCGGACCGCGAGCGCATCTTCGACCGCTACTATCGCGCCTCCACCTCGTCGCAGCGAGCGTCCGGTACGGGGATTGGACTTGCCGTGGCCAAGCGGGCCGCGCAATTGCATGGCGGCCATGTGTGGGTGGCGAGCGACGAAGTCGAGGGCACGACCTTTTTTGCCGCCATTCCGACCGCAGTGCTACAAAGGGTTTAATCATGGATCGGCAATCTATCCGCATTCTTCTCGTCGACGACGAATCGGCGATCCGCCGGGCGCTGCGACCGCCGCTAGTGGAGCTCGGCTTCCAGGTGGCCGAAGCGGTGCGCGGCGAAGAGGCGCTGCAGATGCTGCGCTCGGCGCAGTTCGACGTGGTCCTGCTCGACATCAACATGCCCGGCATCGGCGGCATCGAGACCCTTCGCCGCATTCGCGCCGCATCGCCCAAGCTGCCCGTGCTCATGCTCACAGTGCGCGACGCCGAAGACGAGAAGGTGAACGCGCTGGAGCTGGGCGCGGACGACTACATCACCAAGCCCTTTAGCACACGGGAGCTGATCGCCCGCATTCGCGCCACGGTTCGCCGCATCCGCACGCCGGCGCGTGCCGAAGACGCGCCCATCGAGATCGGCGATATCCGCCTGGCGCCGGCGCAACGGCGCGTGACCAAGCGCGGCCAGCCCGTGCATCTCACGCGCAAGGAGTACGGGATTTTGCACTGCCTCATCTCCCACGCCGGCCAGGCGGTCACCAGCGCGGCGCTGCTCACCGCCGTATGGGGCGCCGAGTACCGCGAAGAAGTCGAATACCTGCGCACCTTCGTTCGCCAGTTACGGAAAAAAATCGAGGACGATCCGTCGAACCCCGTCTACCTACTCACCGATGTCTATGTTGGATACCGCTTTGTCGACGCCGAAATGCTGCGCGAGCGCTTGCAGCAAAACGCTTCGATTTCCGACGAAGTCGAGTCCCCAGGGGTCGCATCCGCCCGGGACGATGCGGTCTGACTCACGGAAAACGCGCGTTCCGTCAACGACCGGTTCCGGATAACTTGGGTGGAACAAATTCACATTGTCAAAGAGGCCTATTAAGGCAGTTTACGGCAATTCCTGAGTTGCTGTGGCCTTTTGGACTCCGCGCAAGGTCGCCACTCCCTGATGGTCGCGTCGACTCGAGTGCAGCTACTTCGGGATCCAGTGACTCAGGAATTGCGATAGGAAATGTGTGTCCGTTTGGACGTTGCCCAAGGTCGCCGCTCCCTGTTGGTCCCACCGCAACGACGAACCGATGTCGTTGGGGACCCCGGGTTGGTCCCACCCCAACCGAAAAACAAACCT
>JASHTH010000560.1 GCA_030040655.1 Acidobacteriaceae bacterium
TAGTAATCATCGTGCAATCCAAGCGCGGGGTTTGGCGTAGTCCCCGCAAACTGGATCAGATCGCCCGGGTATCGCACAAGAATAGGAAACACGCCCCTAAAATAGGAGAGCTCTTTGTCGAGCACGGCCTTCTGCGCCGCCGCCGTGTCGTTGCCGTTGGTCGAATCGTGCCACTCTCCCCAGGTGCCGATAAACCCCGCTTCCAGCGTGAAGATGAGATCCCTGTGCCGAAGCAGGATCGGAGCCACTTGTTCGATATGCTCCAAAATAAGGTCGAGCGGCGCGTCCATCGCGCCCGGCCCGATGGGCCCGAAGTTATACGTGAATCGAACCATGAACCGGTTGCCCGATCCGGCGAAGGCGGCAAGCCGCTCCTCCATGTCGCCCAACATCTGCGCAGAAAGCGGCCCGCTCACCTTCGGCTCCTGCGAGCAGTCCCCAAGGGAAACCTCCCCGCTCAGACAGATATAAATGCGCACCACCCGCGTTGGACCATATCCTAGGTTCGTGAGGTAGCTGCAATCGGAAGCCGGCTCGGTCCAGAAATTGCAATCCGCGTAAGGCGCGCCTTCGCTGGTTGAAGTGGTGACCGCATTGGGTAGGAATGTTTTCGCAATCGACAATGCCGGCTTGTCCACCAGAACTTTGACGGACTGTTCGGCCGATCCCAGCTTGCTCTCACAGGTCAAGTGAAACTCGAGCGAGCCGGCGGCGGAGGGCGTCACAGCTTCGGTTCCATGCAGTGGTTTCGCGCCTTTCCACGCGCCGCTTGCCGTGCATGAGGTGGCGTTTTCGGCTTTCCAGGCGAGCTCGAAAGCTTCGCCGGCAAAGACCGTTGTCTCGCTGGCCGAGAGCAGAACCGTCGGTTTTTCTGCCGCAATTTCCGTTGGAGGGGCAGCGAGAATCGCCGGAAAGGGCAACAGGAATCCGGCCAACGCTGGCGCCGCGAGGGGCAGAACCATTCGTCTCATGCGAGGCCTCTTTCGAGTCGGGCCCACCGCCAGGGCAGGGATCGATCCGGCGCGGATGTTGAGAGCGATCAGTATCTCAAACCGGAAGCCCCTTGCGCGAAAAATAGTTGTTGCAACGAATATGCCGGTCGCGCATCCAACGCAATACAAGGAGGCTCAACGATGAGCGCAACCACCGTTTCCGATACCGCCTTAACCACCTGGAACATCGATCCGGCACATTCCGCCGCCGAGTTCAAGGTCAAGCACATGATGATTTCGAATGTGAAGGGAAGGTTCAGCGGACTTTCCGGAACCCTAACCCTCCACGAGCCCGAGCACACCCTCACGCGCGTGGAGGCGTCGATCGACGTCGCCACCGTCAACACAGGAGACGTCCAGCGCGACGGTCACCTGAAGAGCGGCGACTTCTTCGATGTGGGGAAATTCCCGGTCATGACGTTCAAGTCGACCCGCGTCGAGCCGAAAGGGGATGGCGAATTCGCCGTCACCGGTGATCTGACCCTCCACGGCGTGAGCCGGCCTGTGGCCTTTGCGGTGAGCGACCTGAGCGGGCCGGGCAAGGACCCCTGGGGAAACACCCGCATCGGGTTGACGGCGACCTCAAAGATTAACCGCAAGGATTTCGGGCTTTCATGGAACGCGGCCCTTGAGACGGGCGGGATCCTGGTGGGCGACGAGGCAACCATCAGCCTGGATGTGCAGTTTATCAAGGCATAAGGCGCCGGCAACTGGGCCGTTCCCCTGATGGCCGGCCGCAGATTAGTTGTTGCAACGAATATCTTGCTCGCGCATCCAATGCCTGTACGCTGAAATGGAGGTCGGCGATGTCGCTTCGCGCCGTCAAACAGATTCTCGAAACCAAACCCACCATCGAGGGCGCCGGGGTCAAGCTCCAGCGCGCCTTCGGTTTCGGCAAAACCAAGGAATTCGATCCATTCCTGTTGCTGGACGACTTCCGCAACGAAAACCCGGCCGACTACATCGCCGGATTCCCCTGGCACCCGCACCGGGGCATCGAGACCATCACCTACGTGCTGGCCGGCGAGGTGAACCACGGCGACAGCTTGGGCAACAAGGGCCGCATGACCGCCGGCGACGTGCAGTGGATGACCGCCGGCAGCGGCATTCTGCACCAGGAGATGCCCAAGGGCGACGCGCACGGGCGCATGCACGGCTTTCAGCTCTGGGCCAACTTGCCCGCCGCGCTCAAGATGACCGACCCCCGCTATCAGGACATTCCCTCGAGCGCAATTCCCGAGGTGACCGAGGACGACGGAACCAGGGCGCGGATCATCTGCGGCACGTTCTGGGGCAAGACGGGACCGGTCGAAGGCGTGGCCGCCGACCCGCGCTACGTCGACATCTCGGTGCCGCCCAACAAGCGCCGCCGCATCCAGATCGAGACCACGCGCAATGCGTTCGCCTATGTCTTTGCCGGCTCCGGGACGTTTCGCGACGCCTCGGAGCCGCAAGCGGTGCTCACCGAGTCGGCCGTCGACCCCAACGCCGAGCCGGTCTACGACGCCAAGAACCATTCGCTGGTTCTCTTCGATCGCGGCGACGAGATCGTGGTGCAGACCGGTCCGGAGGGCATCCGTTTTCTGCTCGTCTCCGGCAAGCCGCTCGAGGAACCGGTGGCTTGGTACGGGCCGATTGTGATGAACACCCAGGCTGAATTGCAACAGGCGATGCGCGAGCTGCAGAGCGGGACGTTCATCCGGCACGGATAAGGCGCACCCAGGCTAAGAGCTGAAGGCTGAGAGCTGAAAGGCTGGATTTACGCCTCGACAGGCACCTCGGCGGAGACAATGTAATCTGGCTTGAGGCCGAGATCGCGCAGCGCGCGCAGGCTCAGCGCATCGTGTCGCTTGGCCAGGCGCTTGCCGCTGTCGTCGACCAGCAGCTTGCAGTGGTACCAGCTCGGATTGACGTAACCGAGGGCGCGGTTGAGCAGGATCTGGCGCGCGGTCGACTTGAGCAGATCGGCGCCGCGCACCACTTCGGTGATCTGCATGGCGGCGTCGTCCACCACGCAGGCGAGCTGGTAGCTGGGGACGCCGTCGCGCCGCCAGACGACGAAATCGCCGAAGTCGCGGCCGGCGACGAATCGTTGCCTGCCCAGGTTCAAGTCTTCGAACTCGATGATTTCGCTACTGGGCACGGTGAATCGCCAGGACAGCCCCTCGGGCTCCTCAAGCTCGCGCGCCCGCGAGCCGGCGATTTGCGCCACCACGCGGTGATACTTGCGGCACGTGCCCGGGTAAATCGGCTCATCGTCCTGCTCGTCCGCCGCCACGGAACCGCCTTCGTGCGGCGCGGCAACCGCAGCCTCAATATCCTTGCGCGAGCAGCGGCAGGGATAGATCTTGCCCAGCCGCAGTAGCAGCTTCCAGGCATCCAGATAGACCGCGTGCCGCTGGCTCTGCAGGTAGGGGCCAAAGCGGCCGCCCACGTCCGGGCCTTCGTCCCAGCGGATGCCGAGCCAGCGCAGATCCTCGACGGCCGCGTCGACATACTCGGGCTGGCTGCGCTGCGCGTCCAGGTCTTCCATGCGCATCACCAGTTTGCCGCCGGCTTCGCGCGCGCGCTTATAGGCCGTCCAGAAGGTGCGCGCGTGCCCGATGTGCAAATACCCCGTGGGCGAGGGCGCGAGCCTTCCGCGATATCCGCGGCGGGGGAGAAGGTCGTGGTTTTCCATCCTTGCATTGAGTGTAGCCAAGAGTTGCACGCGCCGTACAGATGGGGATTCGCCGACGGGTAGTTCCTTAAGTACCGGTTGCAGAACCTGGGAGCCCGTATGCCGCCAGCCCAGGACGTAAATCTCAATGGCGCTCGAGAGTCAGCACGACTAAGCGAAGAAGATCGTCATCTTCTCATCGGCGGCTGCGCTCCGGAACGCGGTTCCGCTCGCCGGTACGGAGCCTTTCCTCACCGTGCGCGCCGCCGTCAACAGCCAGCCGCTGCGCTTGCTTCTCGATTCGGGCACTTGGGAACTACTGGTTTTCCGGCGCAGATTGAACATTGCGCCCCGTCAGGTTCACCTCGACCGGGCTTCGTCCGTGTCTACAACGGGAGGCTCGACCCAGCTCAGTTGGCTGCGCGCAACGGTCTCGCTGCGCGGGAGCGACCCCGGCGTCCACAAGGTCGCGATTGCCGAAGCCGATGCCGATATCGATGGTCTTCTCGGTTTCGCGGAAATGGGATTTCACAGAGTTGCATTCGATTTTGCGAAGCGCATCTTCTCTTGGCAATGACACTCCACCGAGCTCGCGCATTGTAGCGATGGAACCGCTTTAGCTCGCGTCCTTCAAGGGTTCCTCGAGATCAGTCCTTGTCTCCGGCGTCCGAGTCGTCATCACTGTCCCAGTGACGATGCCCGTAATGGCTGATGCTCTCGTTCAGGCGGTCGGGATTGACCGAGACCTGCACCACGTCCATCTCACCGCTCTCGGAATCGACGATGAACAGCCCCATCCGCGAGCCCTCC
>JASHTH010000561.1 GCA_030040655.1 Acidobacteriaceae bacterium
TTTCTTCTCATCCGGGGACGCGTCGTTCCGCGCTCCTTTGGTCAATATGGTCACTATCGCGGCGCCGCGATTGGCGAAATCGCTTCGCATCCGATTCACTTCGCCGGGCATGAGGCTTGCGAGAGTTGCCACGTAGACGTGCTCGACGCGAAGAAAAACGGCAAGCATGCGCACGTGAACTGCGAAGCGTGCCACGGTCCGCAGGCGCAACATGCGTCCGACCCGACGTCGGTGACTCCGCCCAAACCCAAAACCGCCGAGCTTTGCGTTCGCTGCCACGCGGCGAGCGCAGCCAAGCCGAAAGCTTTTCCGCAGGTGCAGGCACAGGATCACTCGACCGGGCTTGCCTGCGAAACCTGCCATCAGCCGCATAATCCGGTGGTAGGCGCGGGAGGTGGGAAATGAAGATCACCCGTCGCCACCTGTTGATCCTGCTTCCGGCGGCAGCGGCTGCGTGGGAATCGGTGCTGGCCGGAACCCCCGAGAGTTCGCCCAATTACAGGCTGACCGAGCACTGGTGGAGCATGTTGATCGACATCCCCAAGTGCATCGGCTGCGGCAATTGCGTGAGTGCCTGCGCGGCTGAAAATAACGTGCCGGAGGGTCACTTCCGCACCTGGGTGGAGCGTTACCACGTGAAGGACTGGGATCTGACCGATCCCGAAATCATCTCTCCCGACGGCGGCAAGGAAGGGTTTCCCGAAGCGCAGGACGAAGGAGGCAAGTACTTCTTCGTACCCAAGCTCTGCAACCAGTGTGCCGACTCGCCTTGCACGCAGGTGTGCCCCGTGGGCGCAACCTTCGTTACGCCGGATGGTGCGGTGTTAATCGACCAGACTTACTGCCTGGGCTGCGCCTATTGTGTCCAGGCCTGCCCGTACGGCTGCCGCTACATTCATCCGGAAAAGAAGGTTGCCGACAAGTGTACGCTCTGCTACCACCGCATCACCAAGGGACTGACGACGGCGTGCTGCGAGGCTTGCCCCACCGGCGCGCGTCAGCTCGTGGACCTGAAGAATCCCAAAGACCCGATCCATGAGTTTCTG
Source organism: Acidobacteriaceae bacterium (assembly GCA_030040655.1). Classification (GTDB taxonomy): domain Bacteria; phylum Acidobacteriota; class Terriglobia; order Terriglobales; family Acidobacteriaceae; genus Telmatobacter. The sequence goes on from JASHTH010000561.1 coordinate 1,047, forward strand.
CGCACGCATAGCGTGCAGATACTCAAGCCGCAGATGGCAACGGGAGCGAAAGTTTTCTACAACGGGCTCGACGGAGCGGTGCGATGAAGGGAGCGAGCTTTCAGCCGTCAGCTTTCAGCCCTTCCGGTCGAAGGAGAACGAGCTGAAAGCTGAAGGCCGATAGTTGAAAGCTGAAAGCTGGGAGCTGCTGTTATGAACGGTGTTGAAGGCTTCATGTATCCCAACGAGGTAGAGCTCGTCTGGAGCATTCTGATCGTTTTGTATCCCTATATCACGGGGCTGGTCGCGGGCGCGTTCATCCTGGCGTCGCTGGAGCGCGTCTTCCGCGTCGAGGCGGTCAAGCCGACATATCGACTGGCTCTGTTGACGGCGTTGTCGTTTCTGCTGGTGGCGCCGCTGCCGCTGCAGTTGCATCTCGGCCATCCGGAACGATCGCCGGAGATGTACTTCACACCGCACAGCACTTCGGCCATGGCCATGTTCGGCTACGTGTATCTGTGGTATCTGATGGCGGTGCTGGTCTTCGAGATCTGGCTCGATTATCGGCGCGAGATCGTGCTGCTCTGGCAAAGCAGCCGCGGGCTGAAGCGTTGGATTTATTGGATCATGACGCTCGGCTCGAGCAACATCAGCGAGCGCTCTCTGCACATCGACGAGCGCGTAGGCTGGATCGTGACGCTGGTCGGCATTCCGTCCGCTTTCCTGTTGCACGGCTATGTGGGATTCATCTTCGGCTCCATCAAGGCCAATCCCTGGTGGTCGTCGCCGATGATGCCCGTGGTCTTCATCTTTTCCGCGATGGTCTCGGGCATTGCGTGCGTCATGGTGCTGTACATGGCTGTAACCAAACTGCGGCGCAAAAAGATCGACATGCGCTGCGTGGACACGATCGCCATGTACCTCTTCTATACCTTCATCATCGACTTCAGCCTGGAGATGCTCGATCTCGTGCATCGTATTTACGAGGCCGACGAGTCATTCCGCAGTCTGAATTTCATGGTGCACACCAAGCTCTATTTTTCGCACATCGTAATCCAGATCTTCCTGGGCACGCTGGCGCCGCTCGTCTTGCTCGCTGTTACGCAGGTGACGACGCTGCCTGAGGCGGCGCGCAAGCGCTGCTATGCTTTAGCCGGCACGCTCACGCTCATCGGGATCTTCGCCATGCGCTGGAACGTGGTGATCGGCGGACAGTTGTTCTCAAAGAGCTTTGCCGGCTACACCAGCTACAAGGTGAGCCTGGTCACGCGGGAAGGACTGCTGGTCTCGATCGCCCTGATTCTGTTGCCGCTGGGCATTCTTTGGGTGCTGGTCAAGCTGCTACCGCCCTGGCCCGAAGAGACGGGGCCGCACGCGGCTGCAGCCGATTGAGCTGGAGTAATCCGGCGCGGCGAGCGGCCATCGGGTGGAAACCATGAACGATCTTCCCGAAGCTCTCGAATCCTTCAGTCAACGGCTGGACGAATTGGAGAAGCGCGTCCACGCGCTCGAACGCCAAGGCGAAGCACTCGCATCGGCGGCAGTGCCGCTTCAAGCCGTTCCCGCAAAAGCTTCAGCCAAACAAAGAGGCCCGAACGAACGCACGACCAACGTATTTGCGCTGACGGGCCGAGCGATGCTCGGCATTGCCGGAGCCTACGTGCTGCGCGCCGTCTCGGCTTCGGGCGCGGTTCCGCGGCAGGCGATTGCCGCCATTGGCATCGCCTACGCGATTGCGTGGATGGTTTGGGCCTCGCGGTCGGCTGCAGCGGCGCGGCTCCAAGCGGCGATCTACGCAGGAACTTCCGCATTGATTCTGGCGCCGATGCTGTGGGAGCTGATCCTGCACTTCAAAGAACTCTCTCCTGGCTGGGCGGCGGGCGTGCTCGCCGGGTATGCAGCGGCAGCGACGGCGCTGGCCTGGAAGCGCGACCAGCCGGCGATCGAATGGATCGCGCAGGGCGCCGCAGCCGCAACGGCGTTTGCCTTGTCCGTCGCCACGCGTGCGATGGCGCCGTTTCTGGCCGCGCTGCTGATCGTGGTGCTGATCGACGAATACGCCGTGACGCGGCAGCGCAAGCTGGCCATCCGCCCGCTCGTACTCGTGGTCTCCGACGTCGCCGTCTGGGCTCTGATCTTTGTCTACGCCGGCCCGGTCAATGCCCGCATCGAATATCCGCCGCTCGGAGTCGCCGCCCTGATCGCCCTCCCATGTCTGTTCTTCCTCATCTTCGCAGGCGGCGTAACCGCGAGAGCGTGGTTGATCCGCAAGCCGATCCCTGTCTTTGACACGGTTGAGGCGGTGCTGGCGTTTGCGCTCGCGGCCTGGAGCGTGCTGGCTTTTGCGCCTCGGCCAGGAGCGGCCCTGCTCGGCATCGCCTGCTTGGCTCTAGCCGCCGCGTGCTATCTGCTGGCTTTCGTTCGCTTCCGCGCCGATGCCGACCCGCGCAATTATCGCGTCTTTGCCCTCTGGAGCGCGGCCTTGCTGGTCGCGGGTGCATTCTGGTGCCTGCCGGCGAGTGGGATGGCAGCCGGCCTGGCGCTGGCGTCGCTGGCTGCCATCATGCCCAGCGTCCGGATGAATTCCATGATGCTCGGCTTCCACGCGGCGATTTATCTGACCGCAGCCGGCCTTGCATCTCGGTTCTTCGAGTACACTGTCCGGACCCTCGCAGGGACGCGCCCAGTCAGCGGCTCGTGGAGCATCTATCTCGTCTCCGTATGCGCGCTGCTTTGCTTTCTCTTTGACAAAGAAACAGGCCGCGAGGACTGGAAACGACAGCTTCTTCACCTGATTCCGGCCTTGCTGGCGTCGATAGCTTTCGCCGCGCTTCTCGCGCAGGAATTGCTACGCCTCGCTGCGATCGGCTTCACGCCCGCCGTCTTCCACGTGGCTCTCATTCGCACCCTCACCGTGTGCGTTGTGGCCCTCGCTCTTTCTTACGGCGGCTCGCGTTGGCGCCGGCCCGAGCTGACGAGGATTGCCTATCTGGCGCTCGCCTTTGTCGCCGCCAAGCTCGTCTTTGAAGATCTCCGCCACGGGCGCATGGAATTCATCGCCGCTTCTATCTTTCTCTTTGCTGTAACCCTGATCGCAGTACCTCGTCTGGCGCGGCCGGCCCCTGTCCGGCGCGGCGATCCGAGCGCGCCCGCTCATTTGTAGGCCTTTTCTCGACCGCCGCTGCTTGGCGTAGAATGGCTCCGCCTCCGGCTCGCGCCGTCGCGCGCGGCGAAAAGTGCTCGCGCGCTGAGGCTCCCTTTTACCGTATCTGTACGAATTCGTTTCCACGGATGGAGTGAGATGAAGCTTTTCGGTTGCATGCGCGCCCTTCTGCCCCGCATCTTACGCGTTCTAGGGCCGGTCCTTGGGCCGGTTTTCACGACTGGAGCTCTTGTTATGACTGTTCAAGCCCAGGCCGTCACCGAGATCGGCGGCCAAAAGATTGTTACGCTAAAACGCACCGCCGTCAGCACCACCAAACCCGAGTTCACCAGCATCACTGTCCTGCCCGGCCGCGGCATGGAGGTGCTGCAAATTACCGCCAACTATCCCGGCAAGGGCGAGATCGACGTGCTGGCCTCGCCCGACCTGGCCACCGCTGCCCAAATGCTCGATCAGCAAGACGACGCCAATGGCGACCTCGGCTACCGTATGGGCTCCGCGTTTCTGGTGCCTTACCCGAATCGCATTCGCGGCAAGCTCTCGCCCGATGGCAAGACGCTCACCGCCGAGTGGGAGGGCCACACGCTCACCCTGCCCGCCAACAACGTGGGCAAAGAGGCTGGCGCCGAGCGCCACGCCATGCACGGGCTGATCCTGAAAGACAAAACCGACGACGTTTCCGTCGACAATTTCCCCGGCGGCGAAGAGGTTTCGGGCGTCATCCACGCCGGCGACTTCGGCGGCCACTGGCTCTCCAAGACCGACCTCGTGGTCACCATCCGCCTCACCGCCGAAGCTGTGGACGCAACCGTGGTGGCGCGCAACGTGGGCACCGAAGCCGAACCCATCGCCATCGGCTGGCATCCCTACTTCAACCTGCCGTCGGGCGACCGCACGCAGGCGAGGCTGCGCATACCCGGCAGCATGGTGGCCGAAGTGAATAACTACGACAGCGTCTTCCCCACCGGCAAGCTGCTGCCGGTGAAAGGCACGCACTGGGACCTTCAGGCTCCGGGCGGCGTGGCGCTCGACAAAACTTTCTTCGACGACAACTGGAGCCATCTCCAGTGGGAGCACGGCGCCGTCACCGTGCAGATCGTCGATCCCGCCGCGCACTACGCCGTCGGCATCGAAGGCCTGTCGCCGCAGATCAAGACCATCCAGGCCTACGCGCCGCCGACGCAGAAATTCGTGGCCATCGAGCACCAGTACAACTTCGGCGACCCCTTCGGCAAGGAGTGGGGAACAATGGACACGGGGATGGTGACGCTCAAGCCCGGCGAAAACACACGCTGGCACGTGCGCATCAAGGTGTTCGCAATGTAAGTTGTCGAGCCTAGATGAACCCATCCTTCCCGCAGAGAACGCGGGGAGGATGGGGCATCCAATGATCGTTACTTCTCGCCTTTTCCTGCGCCGGTCGTCTTGTCCGTGACTCCTCGAACGAACCCTATACCGATGGGCTCGCCCCAGCCGGTGACGTTATCCCAGCCGTTGCCGACCGTCAAAGACGAATCGGTTCCGAAACTGACCACGTAATAGTCATCCGTGGTTTTGTTGATCGGCACCGGCCACACGGCGCTGACGAAGGTGCTCTGCGTATACAGAGACAGGGGCGTGTTCGTAGTGCCTTCGACGATGGCTTTCGTAAAGATCTGGCGCGCATTGAAGTTGGTTTTCTTACCCTTGGCGTTGGTGATGGAGCCGGCGACGTCGTTCTCGACCAGTGCGGAAGTTCCTGACGGGGCCGTCACGTCGCTAGCCGAGGCTTTGAACTTGTTAATCAGAGGACCTGCTTGGCCCAGCGGCGCACCGTTGTATTCGTCGGCGATGGCCCAGACGGCCGTGAAGATGGGGCAGGCGAGGCTGGTGCCGCCCAAGACGTAACCGCTCGCCTGGCTGCTCGTCGGGCCAGTCGGCGTGCTGACGACGATGGGGAAACCGGTGGACGGGTCGGCCAGAGCGGAGATATCAGGCACTTGCCGGCCGGCGCCCGAAACCTGCTCCCAATTGGGTCTCGGGAAGAACAGGCTCTCGCCGCCGCCCGCGCCGCCGTAGAAGAATCCCTGAAGCGGATCCTCCACGAGTACGCTCGCGCCGAGGATGACGAAGTCGTTGCCCCAGCCCGTAACCACGGTGGCGTTCGAGTTATAGGGATCGTTGAGGATGGAGGTGCCGCCGACAGCGGTCGCGTGGGGTGAATTGGCAGGAATCTGCAGGTCGCCGACGGGCATGCCAAGGCCGAGGTCGCCGCTGTCGCCGCTCGAAAAGTCAAAGGAGATGCCCGCCGCGACGCCCTCTTTGAGGACATCGTCGAAGGCCTCCTCCTGCAACAAGCCGGAGATGATCTCCGAGTCGTTTTCCCAACTGCTGGAAGCGACGTAGGCCAGCGGTTTGCCGTTTGTCTTGCCGGTGGGGTTAATGACGTAAAGGAGCGAAGTGAGCTGATCTTCGTCGTCCTGTCCGCTGGAGGCGACGACGACGATTTTGGCGCCTGGCGCGATGGCGTGAGCCGACTGGATATCGAGCGCGATCTCAGTATCCCAGCCGGTGAGATAGGCGGCGTCGGGGTAGTCCAGCGGTTTGCCTTCAGGATAGACGACCTTGAAATTGGAGGGAGCGAGATTGTACTTGGGGGGCAGTCCGAAGAGCCCGGCGGCGGTGTTGGCGTCGGCTTCCATGTACGGATAGCCGTAGCCTTCCACCAATGCAATGGTCTGCCCCGTGCCGTCGTACGTCGTGCTGTTCTGCGTGAACGGAACGTCGTAGTGAGCCTGGAGCTGCGCCGGAGTGAGTGCGCCCACCTTGCCATTCACTGCGTAGCCTGTTCCGCTGTAAGCGGCTGTAGGCGCTCCTCCAAAAGTGTTCAAGGAGTAGGCAGCCGATGCCGACAGAGGCGTATTGGTGAAGGTGTTCTTGAACTGTGTCAGACTCTCTTTCGTGGTGAGCGGATACTCGAACGGCTTGCCCGTGCGAGGATCGCGCGCCGCCACTAACTGCGGCCGCGATTGGTGACGTTCGAGACCGGCAACCGTGTCGATGAGATCGCCGGCGGGGCCGTCAACGCGCGCGTCGACGGTATGCGCCTGGAAGGTGCGGCCCTTATACGTAAAAGTGTGCAGTTCGGTATGAAAGGCCTTTTCGACGACAGCCGCAGTGCCATGCACGCGAATCGTCAGGCGGCGCGCATCCTGCGAAATTACGCTGAAACCCTGTTTCACCAACTCGCTGCGCACGGTCTCGTATTCCTGCGGCGTGGGCGCATAGCGCTCGAAATCCTCGCCGGTGAACCACTGGTGGTAGCGGGCCGACGAGGGATCGACGAGGTTTTCGAGTTCCTGATCGAAGTTGGCCTGGTTGTGCATTTTCAGAATGACGGTGAGATTCATCTCTTTGGCGGGATCGACCCGCCCGTCGTCGTGGGCGATGGCGACACCGTTAGGGACGTTGTGAACGGGCATGGCGGCGACAGGCAAAGCGGCAAGTGCGATCAGGGCCGGAATGGCCACCGACGCACACGATTTCAGCATCTGAATCCTCATGGATCCTCCTGGGTTTCGTGTGATTCTTCCTCAATTCGGGATCATTCGTGGATGTTTGTGCGGCAGGCGGAATCCTATTCGCAAAGCGAGCCGGCGTCAAGGTTCCCATGGTAGGGGGACTGGAGTCAGGTGCTTGGAATTCGCAACAAACAGTCTACTGTGTCATCTTGAGTGAAGGTCGGACCAATTTGGGCGAAACGGAGCCGTAATCCTGCCCTGAGCGAAGTTGAAGGCGATCCGCAGTAGGATCCTCCGGCCTGCGCTACGAACTTCTGAGACAAATCTTGAGGGGCACGGGGTCGTCAGTCCTCGATCTTCGTCAGCCGTACCGTTCGCCCCTCGCGTGCCGACTCGCGCGCCGCATCCAGAATCTGCATGACGACGATGTTCGTATCGAGAGCCGTCAGGTCGCCTTTGGGGACGAGCTGGCCGCGCAGAACCGCCGCCAGGTAGTCGAGGGAATTCTTCTGCGGCCCGCTGAGCGAAGGCGCCGTCATGGTGCGCTCTTGCTCATCGTGCTCATGGCGCAGTCGCACCTGGTCGGGCCCTACGGTGATCGCGTATCCCGTCGCGCCATAGACTTCCATGTCTTTTCGGCTGAAGGGCCAGTTCCACGAAGCCTGAATCAGGGCCTGCGCGCGCGGATACTGCAAAACGATGGTGGCGTCGTCATCCACATGGGGATAAAGCTGCGGCTTGTCGTGATTCACGACGGCGGTTACGGTCAGCGGCGTCTCGCCGTGCATCATCCACGTCGCCAGGTCGGCGCCGTAGCAGCCGAAATCGTAGAGCGCGCCGGCGCCATTCTGCGCCGGATCGGTGAGCCAGCTCAAAAATTCCGGTGGAACGCCGATCTCTTTCGGACCCTGGTGGCCGTCGTGAATCACCATGCGGCGAATCTCGCCGATGCGCCGCTCCGCTGCTTCGTCGTAGGCAGCCTTGTTGCTTGCGTACCACGTCGTCTCGTAGTTGACCAGCACCTGGATGTGGTGCTCGCGGGCCACGCGACGAATGGCCAGCGCATCGTCGAGCGAGAGGGTCAGCGGCTTTTCGACCATCACGGCAAGGCCATACTGCGCGGCGATCTCGATGGCATGGCGGTGCTCGGCAATCGACGTGTAGACCAGCATCGCCTGCGGATGCGTCCGCTCGATCATGTTGGCCATGCTTTTGTAAAAGAGCGTGTCGGGCAGCGAATACTTCTTGCCATACTTCGTCCACAGCGACGTGTCGGCCTCGGCGATCCCGACCAGCGTCACATCACTGTGCTGCGGCAATGCGGCGAGAAAACCCTCCACGTGCCCGTGCGTCAGGCCGACGATGGCCACGCGGATCGGCGGCGGCGGTTGCTGCGCGAATGCCGCGGCCGATGCCATCGCAAGCCACCCCACCAGGCAAGCGCGAAAAACTCCGAACGAATGTTGCCGACAGCCACAGCGCATGAATCCTGTGCTCCTTGTCAACGATTTTCTTCCCGCGCCGATTCTACTCTGTGATCCGCTGCGGGTTCTCTCCTCTGTCGGGAAGACCGCATTTCCCTCCACGTCCTCAGCCTTCTCCCTCTTTCGTTCTCCCCCGGTTCCCGGAAAGTACCGTGCCTTTTCCGGTCCCCACCACTGAGAACCCCGTCCGGCGGTTTGACCCTTTCCGCCAAACCCCCTTACCATGGGAAAGGACATTTCCCAGGCTATCGCTCTGTTTGCCCGCAACGTTAGCCCGAGGTGGCATTTTCAGCGCGGAATGGCCGAGAATTCGGTCTGCCGCTGCGAGCCGGAAAGGCATGGCGTTGAGCTCGACTGGCACCCTCGAAAACGATTCCCAACCCGAGATGGCCGAGGGCGCGCAGAACCACGACGCTGCGCCCGGCGAAGCACACGACCACGACCACGAAGCCGCCCACGAGCACGGTCCTGTCCTCAATCCGGAATGCACGCGGGAGATCCAGATCGATGTTCCCGCCGAGGAAGTCGCGAAGGCCTTTCGCAACTCGACCCGGAATTATCAAAAGCTCGCCCGCATTCCCGGCTTCCGCCCGGGCAAGGTTCCAGAAACGGTCATCCGGCGCCGATTTGCCGCAGATATTCGCAAGGAAGTCATCGACCACCTGCTGCCCGAGCGCTTTAACCAAGCGGTGCGCGACCTGGGGGTAGCGCCCGTGGGCCAGCCGCAAGTGACCGAGCTCACCGTGGAAGATGGCGCGCCCCTGCATGTGAAAGCTTCCTTCGAATTCATCCCCGATTTTTCCATCGAGGACTATCAGAACGTCACCGTGCCCAAGCCTCCTGTCGAAGTAACCGACGATGAGCTGGCGGACGAGCTGGAGCAGTTGCGCCAGTCGCGCGCGACGATCGAGCCCGTCGAGGAGGACCGTGCGCTGGTCGACAGCGACTGGGCGCAGATTTCGTACCATGGCCGAATCGAAGGCGAAGACGAGGCGCCCCCGGTTAGCGGAGAAGACGTGCTGGTCGAGGTGGGCGGAAGCGATACGCTTCCGGCCTTCAGCGAAGCTTTGCGCGGCGCGAGGCCTGGTCAGGAGCTCAAAGCCGAAGTCATTTATCCGGCCGACTACTCGGACGCCAAGCTGGCCGGAAAGTCGGGCGCCTTCGAGATCGAGGTCAAGGCGATCAAAAAGCGCACGGTGCCGGATTTGAGCGACGACTTTGCCCGGGAACTAGGCGAATACGCGAACCTGGCCGAGTTGGAGCACCGGATACGGGAGCACATGACAGCCCGCAAGCGCCGCGCCGTGGAAAACGAGACCAAGGACCGGCTCTTTGCGGCTTTGATCGATCGCTATCGTTTTCCAGTGCCCGAGTCGCTCGTGCAGGATCGCATCGATGCCCGTCTCGACCGCGGGCTGCGCGCGCTGGCCGCGCAGGGCATGTCCACCGCCAATATGCGAAAGCTCGACTTCAGCCGCCTGCGCACGGCTCAGCGCGACGGCGCCATAGCCGAAGTGAAGACCTCGATCCTGCTCGACCGCATCGCAGGCGAGGAAGGCGTCGCCATCTCCGATGAGGAATTGGATCACGAATTGCAAATGTTGGCCGTGCAGACACGGGAACCGGTGGAAACCCTGCGCTCGCGTTTGACGGCAGACGGCGGTCTGGCTAAAATCCGGGAGCAATTGAAACGGGAAAAGACTGCGAACCTGTTATATGGAAGGCTGCCCGGATAGGGCCGCAAGGGTCTGGAACCAAACCGCACCCGTGCCGATGAAATACCTGGCGCGGCGAGCGAAGGAGGGGGTCGGCTGACCCCGAGGGAGCGAAAAGAAGACGCAATGGCATTGGTTCCCATGGTGGTTGAGCAGACGAGCCGGGGCGAGCGCGCCTACGACATCTATTCCCGTCTGCTGCGCGACAACATCATCTTTCTCGGCACGCCGATCGACGATCAGGTGGCCAATCTCATCGTAGCCCAAATGCTCTTCCTATCCGGGGAAGACCCGGAAAAGGACGTGCAGCTTTATATCAACTCGCCGGGCGGCTCCATTACCGCAGGATTGGCGATCTACGATACAATGCAGTTCATAAAGAACAATGTTGTGACATACTGCATAGGCCAGGCAGCCAGCATGGGCGCCTTTTTACTTCTCGCCGGCACCAAAGGCAAGCGCTTCGCGCTGCCCAACTCGCGCATACTCATTCATCAGCCTTCGATGGGCGGCCTGAGTGGTCAGGCCACCGACATCGACATTCATGCGCGCGAGATTCT